>CAYYEC010000346.1:0-4728 GCA_964470745.1 uncultured Eubacteriales bacterium
ATAACATTCTCTTTTTGAGCTAATGTATATGCTGCCTTTGTAGTTACAATACCTTCAACTACCATTTTAACTTCTTTAGTTGCCTCTTCAACAGTTTTTCCTTTGCCAATTAATATACCTGCTCTACGATTTCTACTGTGCATACTAGTACAAGTAACAATTAAGTCACCTACTCCTGTTAAACCGGCAAAAGTCTGAGTCTGAGCACCTAAAGCTGCCCCTAATCTTGCAATTTCAGTTAATCCTCTTGTCATTAAGGCAGCTTTTGTATTATCACCAAAGCCTAATCCATCTGAAATACCTGCACAAAGCGCAATTATATTTTTTAGTGCTGCTCCAATCTCTACTCCAATTACATCTGGGCTAGTATATACTCTGAACTTTGGAGACATAAAAATATTTTGAATAAATTCAGCAGCATTTTTATCTTCTGAAGCTGATACAATAGCTGTTGGAATATCCGCAGCAACTTCCTCTGCATGACTTGGTCCGTATAAACAAACAACTTTGGCCTGTGGAATCTCCTGACTAATTACTTGTGATAGCCTAAGTCCTGTATCTTCTTCTAATCCTTTTGAACAACAAACTACTAAACCATCATTTCTAATATATTTATTAATAATTTTCGAATTCGCCCTTATTGTTTGTGAAGGCACTACCATTACTGCCGCATCAGCATTCAATAATGCCTCTTCAACATCCCCTGTACAAAATACATTTTCCGGTACTAATACACCAGGCAGCTTGTCAATATGTTCTCTACAACTGTTTAACATATTAACTTCCTGCTCAAAACACGACCACATCTTAACATTATGACCGTTTTTTGCAAGTAGAATTGAAAGCGCTGTTCCCCAGCTACCTGCACCAATGATTGAAATATTTTTGCCCATAAAAAACCTCCTAAAATAATATGTCTTAGACCATAAATGTTTTATCGTAAAATTTAACTTTTTTTATTTTTTAAATTTAACTTGGATTCTGTTCCTTTTAATAATCTTGATATATTAGCATGATGTCTTGCAATTAAAAGAATAGCCATTATAGCACTTATTAATACATATATGTAGGATTTACCTACAATTAAATTTATAATTGGAAGCAGTGCAGCTGAAATAATAGACCCAAGAGAAATATATTTAGTTATTGATACAATTATTATAAATATACCTAATAGAAGTAATGCAATTTCCCAATCCATCATTAAAAATACTGCTAAAGTAGTTAAAACACCTTTACCACCCTTAAACTTGAAATATAGAGGCCAATTATGACCTAGTATTGCAAAAAAACCGCCAACTAAAACACCAAAGTTTTCAACTCCAATTCCATTGTCTTTTAAAACAATAGAACCAATTATAGCGGCTATTACACCTTTTAACATATCCCCTATTGTTGAAAAGAATGCTGCTTTTTTACCTAAGGTTCTTAAGGCATTTGTAGCACCTGCATTTCCACTACCGTGTTTTCTTACATCAACACCATAAAACTTTCCTACGATTAACGAACTATTAGCACTACCTAATAAATAACCTGCAAACCCAACAAAAATGATTTTAAATAGTAGACTCCCCACAGATATCACTCCTTATTTTTCTCTCTTATAATAAAACGCAATGGTGTTCCCTCAAAGCCAAAGCTTTTTCTTAGATTATTCTGTATATATCTTTCATATGAATAATGCATCAACTCATAATCATTTACAAATAATATAAATGTAGGTGGTTTTACACTCGCTTGAGTCATGTAATAAATTTTCAATCGTTTACCCTTATCAGAAGGTGGTTGAACCATAGCTGTAGCTTCATTTAACAGATCATTTAACATACCTGTAGAAGCTCTAAAGGAAGCTTGATTATTTACGTAATTAATTAACTCAAATAGGTTATTTACTCTTTGCCCAGTTTTCGCAGAAATAAATACCACGGGAGCATAATCCATATAGCTCAACTTTTCAAGAACTTTCTTTTTATATTCTTCTAAAGTACCTGTCTCTTTTTCTATCAAATCCCATTTATTAATAACTATTATAGAAGCTTTTCCTTGTTCATGAGCATAGCCTGCAATTTTGGTATCCTGCTCTGTTACTCCATCTTCTGCATCAATCATTATAAGACAAACATCAGCTCTTTCAATTGCGGTCCATGATCTTATAGTGCTATATCTTTCTATATTTTCATATATTTTACTTTTTCTTCTTATTCCGGCAGTATCAATGAAAACATATTTGTCATCGCCTTTTTCAACATATGTATCAATGGCATCTCTTGTGGTTCCTGGAATATCACTTACAATTACACGTTCTTCACCGAGAATATTATTAATTAGTGAGGATTTTCCTGCATTAGGCTTACCAATAACGGCAACCTTAATAACATCCTCATCATATTCATCTTCAGTTTCTTCTGGAAAATATTTATAGGCTTCATCTAGTAAATCTCCTATCCCCAAACCATGTACTGAAGATACTGGTAAAATTTCAGGAAGCCCAAGATTATAAAATTCATAAAAATCAGGGGGAGGATCCCCAACATTATCAGTTTTGTTAACAGCTACAATAACAGGCTTGTTTGATTTTCTCAGCATAGTAGCAACATCTCTATCAGATGCTGTTACGCCTGCCTTTACATCTACCATAAATATAATAACATGAGCAGTATCTATAGCAACTTCTGCTTGTCTAGCCATCTGCTTCATTATTTCATCTTCTGAATATGGTTCAATTCCTCCAGTGTCAATCACAGTAAATATTCTGTTTCTCCACTCAACATCAGTATAAATTCTATCCCTTGTCACACCTGGAGTATCTTCAATAATAGATATCCTTTTACCTGCAATATAATTAAAAAATGTAGATTTCCCTACATTAGGTCTTCCTACTATAGCTACAATAGGTTTAGCCAATGCTTTAACCGCCTTTCAATAATTTGTGTAATATCTCTTGCAACATATATAATTATCAGTTAACAAGTTAATATTGTCAATTACTTTTCCTTAATATCTTTCTGATAAAATCCTTCCCATCATTCTCAACTACTTTTATTGTTACATTTAATTCCTTTTCAATATCATCCAATTTAATATCATCCAAAAAGATTTTTTCTCCATCCTTTAGCATTGATATAGAAATTAACAGATCATCACCTAATTCCTTATTCTTTAATTGAGATATCAAATCTCCTCCAGTAATCAATCCTGTTACAGTAACATTTTTCCCAAAAAATTCATTTTCAATTTCATATACGTTAATTTTTATACTATTATATCTGTTTTCAAGTTCATCAGCTAAATTCTTTATATATTTATAGCTGGACACTCCTGTAGCAATAGAAACAGACCTGTTATAAAGTTTATCTTTTATTATTTTATCATTTACATCCATAGTATTTAAATATTCATAAAATTCGTGTTTAAGCATAGATATTAGTCCAACACCATTTTCAATCTGAGGAAAATCTTCATAGCACTCAAATTCTGGAAGCTCTAATTCACTCATTATATAGAATTCATCCGCTAAATAGACAATTCTCGAATCAAATTTATCTAATAAATTTAATTGCCAAGCTTCTACCTGTCTAATAACCTTATTAGATGAATCAAAATCAAAGGCTTTTAAATGTTCTAAACCTTTTCTGTATTTTGTTATACCTACTGGAACTATTGATATGCTATTAACTCCAGGATATAGGCTTGATAAATCCTCAATACTCTTATCAAGAAATTTACCATCATTTATATCTCTACATATCACAATCTGGCAATTTATACAAATACCTCCATTTACAAGACGCTTTATTTTGTCCATTAAATCACCAGCAAATTTATTCTTTAGCATAAACACTCTCAACTCTGGGCTAGTAGTATGTACAGAGACATTTACAGGACTCATCCTATATTTAATAATTCGATCAATATCATCTTCGGACATATTTGTCAGAGTTATATAATTGCCCATAAGAAAAGAAAGCCTTGAGTCATCATCCTTGAAATATAAAGTATTTCTCATACCTTCAGGTAATTGATCTATAAAACAAAAAATACATTTATTTGTACAGCTTTTTGCGGAATCAAGCATTCCCTGCTCAAATTCTATTCCTAAATCTTCATATTCCTCTTTATCAATTTCAATTTCCCAGACTTCTCCATCTTGCTTCTGGATTTCAACAATAATTGATTCATTTGTTATTTGAAATCTATAATCAAAAATATCCTTAATTGTACAATTATTAACAGTTAATAAAAAATCACCTTTTTCAATCCCAACTTCTTCAGCTATACTATTATTTTGTATTGATTTGATATATATTTTTCTTTCTTTCAAGATATCCTCCTAATAAATGCTGTAAAGAAAATTTTATCTTAAAGAATCTGCAGCATATAAATTAATGTACATGATTTTGCAATATAATAATTAATTATAATAGATTTATTGAAAACATATTATATAAGTACATAGCAAAAAGCAGCAGTTATAACTGCTGCCCTTGTTTATAGAATATTATTTAGCTTCAACCTTTACAACTTCTTTACCATCATAAAACCCACATTCTTTACATACCTTGTGAGGCATTTTAAAAGAGTGACATTGTGGACAATTTACTAATGTTGGAACAGCCAATTTCCAATGTGCTCTTCTCTTTGCTTGTCTTGCTTTTGACGCTTTACGCTTTGGTACTGCCATTTATATACACCTCCTATAACTAGAAACTATAATCTAAGAAAACAGAC
>CAYYEC010000347.1:0-4706 GCA_964470745.1 uncultured Eubacteriales bacterium
GAAACTCCTAACACGTTTTCCCAAATAGAAACCATTTTGTCTGATTCTCTTTTTATAGATTCTCTATTAAGATATTCTTTCTTTTCTGGCATATCACTAGGCTTAGATTTAAAAATCCTCAATAATGCTTTCTCGTCAATTTTCCCATTAGTAGTTAATGGAAGTTTTGATATTTGAATCAATCTACTTGGTATCATATATAAAGGAAGATGCTTCCTCAATAACATTCGAGCATGTACTTCATCAAATTTACTCCTTTGAACATCTTTCATTACTAAGAAGCCTATCAACTTGTTTTCATCAAGAATTACAACATTTTCAGTGCAGTTTGATAAAGTTCTATTTATGACTTCCTTTATTTCATTTAGGTTTATCCTATAGCCATTGAATTTTATTTCACTGTCGTTGCGCCCAATAAATCTCAACACATAATTCTCTGTCAAAGTTACTATATCACCAGTTTTATACATAATTTTGTTACACTCTGAATTAGAATAAGGATTTCTCACAAATCTTTCTTCGGTTATACTATTCATATTATTATAGCCAAAAGATACTCCCTTTCCGGCAATATACAGTTCTCCATGTACACCATGAGGTAAAATTTTAAGATCTTTGTTCAGTATATACAATGAGGTATTATTTACTGGATAACCAATGGGAACAATATCATCATTGTTTGCATTATCATAATCAAATAGAGTACTGCAAACGGTCGTTTCAGTCGGCCCATATCCATTTACAATTAATACATCCTTCATAGCGTTTTTTATTCTATACAAGGTACTATTCTTAATTGGTTCTACTCCTACCAAAAGTCTCTTTAGTTGCAAACCACTATTTTTTAATTCTAGGAAATTTGCAAACTCATTTAACATACTTGGAGGTATATAAGCTGAATTAATATTAACATCCACCATCCAGTTGAAAAAGTCATTCGGCACATATCTAACATCTTCGGGGATAATACTTAGCTTGCCTCCAAACAATAAAACACTAAATATCTCATAAATAGAAACATCGAATGAAATACTTGTCCACAAGCTACCGCAAATATTGTCCCCCATTTCTTTTCTGCTAGAAATATCTCTCAGTAAATTCATTATGGAACTTTTTCTACACAACACACCTTTGGGATTGCCCATGGTACCAGATGTATACAACATATACATCGTATCCGTAGTTACATTATTCAATTTGGTAGTATCAATTATCCCTAAATAAGATGTTTTAATCTCAATTGTTTTAACAGCCATTTCATTAATTGGTTCCCTATCAGTCAGAATAACCTTACAATTTGAATCTTTTATAATAAACGCAACTCGGTTAAGAGGATATAAATGATCAACCGGAACAAATGTTACTCCCATTCTTAGGCATGCAATTATTGAAGCGATATAATCAAATGATTTCTTAGCATAAATTACAACTCTATCACTAACATTTACTTCCTCATTTTGAAGAAGTCCTATGAACTCATCTGATCTTATCAGAAGTTCATAATAAGAGTACTTCCTACCATCAACCTCTAATGCAACTTTTTCTTGTTCATTTATAAATTTTCTTTCAATCGCATCCCTTAAATCAATTGTCTCATAACCGTCAGCATATCTCTCTAATTTTTCTATTATTAACCGTTTTTCTGTATCACAAATAGGTTCAATATCTCCTAATTGTTGACCTAAATTCTCAAGCATTTGAAATACGATATGTTGATAGTTACCACTTAATCTTTTTATAAATTCGTAATCAAATATTTCCGCTGAATATTCAAACTCCAATTTATAAGTGCCTTCTATTGTTTGGTAAACAAATAACGTCAAATCAAGCATTGCAGACCCATTATGTATATCTACTTCTTTTGTAACAAAGTTTGAAAACTGTTTTTTATATTCAGGATATTTTTGGAATGCAAATGCGAATTGATATATAGGATTTCTAGAAAGGTCTCTTTTTAACTTAAGCCCATCAATAAGTTTTTGTAATGAAAAATCACTTTTTTGTATTGCTGATTTTATAGTATTACTTAATACTGTCATATGCTCCTCAACTGTTAATACCTCTGATAATTTATGTCTAATTGGCATCATTTTTACAAAATTTCCAATCGAATTGTAAATAGCCGAATCATCTCTTCCATGATAAGGTATACCTATTACAATATCTTCTTTCATAGAATACTTGCTTACAGTGAGAATAAATGCTTCCATTAAAAAAGTACTTACAGCACAGTTTATTTCTTTACACTTTTCTATAATCTTCGAACTTATATTCTCATCAAAAATCTTTGTAATCTTATCACCATTAAATGAAAACTCCAATGGTCTTCTTTTATATGTAACAATCTCTGAATAGCTTTCAATACCTAACAATTCATTTAACCAATAATCCGTATTATCTTTATTTGATATTCTTTGGATGTTCAATTCCGAAAAATTTGTAACAATTTCTTTATCATTAAGCAAATTATTATATGCCTCTATAATTTCTCTAGAGATTATTTTGTTTGACCATCCATCAGTAACAATATGATGGATATTTAAGAGTAAATAGTATTTATCTTTATTAGTGAATATAATTCTAACTTTAAACAATTCTTTAAAAACATTAATTTTTTTTAAAACAAATGCTTCTATTTCACTATTAACATCACTTATATCAACATAATCCATCTGAATATCATCATAACTCAAACTATTAAGTTCAAAAGAGTAACCATCCTTATCCGCTTTCACTCGTTTCATCAAATTCTTAATCCTTGTAACTGTATGATAAACCGCTCTCTTTAGCTTGTCGCTCTTGTCATTCCCAGTAAATTCCAATACAACTGGTAAATTGTAAACTGCTGCTTCTCCCTTAATTGACTCTATGAACATATAGTTTCTCTGTACGTCGTTTAGTTCTAAAGAACATTCTAAACTAAACGTTTTTGATTCAATAAAGGAACTTTGCTCAAGTTTCTTTGCTAATAAACTTATTGTATTATTATCCATTATTTCCACCAAACTTATACTGATACTCTTATCAATGTAAATAAAGTGCTTCAATTGCATCATCTCAAAAGAACCAATTCCAAATTTCCAAAACTCAACGTATTTATCTTCTGCATTTACAGATACATTCAATTTACTTATAAGTAGGTTTGCTACATACTTTTCATTTTCATTGAAGTAATCACTATTAACCTCTACGTGGTGTTTTTTAGGTAAAAATGTCATTAGCTTCTTGCGATCAAGCTTTCCAACTCCATTTATCGGAAATTCTCTTAAATTAACAAATGCTTTGGGGATCATATATTTCGGAAGTTTGAAAGATAGTTTTTCTCTAATTTCCTTTTCATCAAATATATAATCTGCTTCAGTGGTAATATAGGCTGAAAGTGATTTTTCAGACTCAGTATCCACCAAGAGCACTGCAACATCTTTTATTCCTTCAAAACAAGCAATAGAATTCTCTATTTCTCCAAGTTCAATTCTATACCCTCTTATCTTTACTTGCTGATCAATTCTTCCTAGAAATTCTATATTACCATCGGGTAACCATCTAGCTAAATCCCCTGTCCTGTACATCCTCTCTCCTTCATCAAAAGGATTAGGTAAGAACTTTTCTGCAGTTAAACTTTCCCTCTTATAATATCCCAAACCTACTCCTTTGCCTGATATACATAATTCACCTGTTACTCCTATGGGTTGTACCTCATTGTCTTTATTCAAGATATATATTTTATAATTAGGCAATGGCTGACCAATGGGTATTTCTTCTACATCACCTATATTTCTTCTTGTTACTTCATAGAATGTTGCATCTACACAACATTCTGTTGGCCCATATACATTTGTTATTGCAGCATCTACGTTATCCCCCAACTTGTCAAAGAAAATTTTAACAAATTTCTTTTTTAATTCTTCTCCTCCAATAATAAATTTTCTCACCCTTAAGTCTTTCCTATTATCTCTACTGAGAGCCTCTGTTAATAATCTTATATGACTTGGCGTTCCATCGGAAATATCTATGTTATATTTTTTATAATACTCAATTAATCTACTTCCGTCTACTCTTGCCTCTTTTGGAACTATATATAAGGTATGCCCAAACAATAAAGACATAAAAATCTGCTGTACAGATGCGTCAAAAACATAAGGTGATAACAGGCATAATTTTAATCCTTTTTGATTACCATATAATTTTTCATTCAGTCCATAAACTAGGTTAACTACATTTCTATGCATGATCATTACTCCTTTAGGCTGACCTGTAGTTCCTGAGGTATATATGATATATGCTAAATTTTCAGGTTCATTTTCTATTTTAGGATTGCTGTAATTATCCACATATATCCGTTCATCATCAGTACACAGCACATCAAATTCCCTGCTGTTCTTTAATTCAGCCTCTATTTTCGGTAACAAAAACTTTTGGCTAATCATAAATTTAGCGTGGGTATCATCTAGCATAAAGGATATTCTGGCCTCAGGATATTCCCAATCAATAGGTAAATACGCACCTCCAGCCTTTAATATAGATAATAGCCCTACTATCATATCTATAGACCTCTCTACCATAATTGGGACAACATCTCCTACAATAAGCCCTCTATTTATTAGCTCTCTCGCTAATTGATTTGCCCTTTTATTTAGTTCATTGTAAGTAATGTTTTCGTCTTCATAAACTACAGCAACATCATTAGGGCTTTTTATTACCTGTTT
>CAYYEC010000348.1:0-4689 GCA_964470745.1 uncultured Eubacteriales bacterium
AGGTCGCCTTTATAGTTATATTCCACAAGATGTGCTATAACTTCGGTATCTGTTTCAGACTTAAAAATATATCCTTTTCCCTGTAGAAATTCTTTTAATTGCATATAATTTTCAATTATTCCATTATGAACAACAGCAATTTTTTCTGAATTACTGAAATGAGGATGAGAATTGACTTCATTCGGCTCCCCGTGTGTTGCCCATCTGGTATGACCAATTCCTATGGCCCCTTTTGGTACATTATGACTTATTTTTTCTTCAAGTTCCGACAATCTGCCTTTAGCCTTACTAATACTAATTTTTCCTTCACTGAAAATTGCGATTCCAGCTGAATCATAACCTCGATATTCTAACTTTTTTAAACCATTTATTAAAATTGGAGCTGCTAATTCTTTTCCAATATATCCAACTATTCCACACATATATACGACTCCCTTCGAAAATCAATGTACAACAAAATATACATTGTTAATTTTTTTATTTGACTAAATTTTTACACAACAATATAAAAGTATAATATTTGTAATATTAATTTACTTTTCTTAAATTTATTTTTGATTTTTTAATTTCAATAGAAATATTTGTAGATAAGAACAAAATCAATCGACAAAAATATGACAATTAGTAAACTAAAAAACATTATCATAAAAATTAATAAGTATACAAAAATATATTTAATAAACTTCTATTTTCGCTTAAATGTCTTTAATTCATAACTATCAATTCTCAATTTTAATTGTCTTTTAGATTAGTTACTTAGACCTCATTTGTTCTATAGTTGCCTATAGTTTTTGTAAAGCCTTAACGATTGTAACAAACCGGAAGGTTTCCGCCGAATCCTCGATAACCTAAGCTTAGCCATTAGTCATTAGCTTTTAGCCGTTAGCATTAAACTTACAACTATCATCTATCAACTCTCAACTAACCCTAGCCTCCTTCTCCTCGTCAACACACATCATCTAACTGTAAACCATAAACTGTCAACTAAAAACATCAACTATGCCCACCTGCAAATAGACGTGCGTTCTGGCGCTTTTTATTGTTGCGAAAAAAACTTGCCTCCTTTCCTGCAACATATATAATCTAAATGTTTCGCACTAAATAATCTACATGAAATTGAGTAATTAACCGACGTTTTCGCGGTTACTTACGATGATTGAATGTTAGATTATTCGAAACAGTATACATCTACATTATTTTCCTTATCACCACCTTTCAAAGTCGATAAAAGATAAAAGTGAAAATATATAAACCATTATGTTTTCTCTTTTCTCTCTTCCTTCACATTAACCTAGTCTCTTCTCAATAACACTTGCCAGTTCTGCTGCTTTATTTGTTATATAATTCTGGTCCTTACCTTCAATCATAACTCTTACTAAAGGTTCAGTTCCTGAAGGTCTTATTAAAACTCTTCCTTCTCCATGAAATTCATCTTCTAAGTTTTTGCATAATTTAGCTATATATTCATCTTCCATAAATACATATTTTTTTTCATTTTTAACTTTCGCATTTTTTAATACCTGTGGGAAAATCTGCATTACTGAAGTCAATTCAGACAGTTTTTGACCTGATTGTTTCATAACCTGAAGTAATTGTAATCCTGTTAGTAAACCATCTCCAGTAGTATTATGCTGTAAAAATATAACATGTCCTGATTGCTCTCCACCAAGAACATAACCGTCTTTAATCATTTCTTCTAAAACATATCGGTCACCAACTTTAGTTTTAACTATATTAAGTCCTTCTCTTTTTGCCATAATATCCAAACCGAGATTACTCATTACTGTTGCTACTATAGTATCTTTAGGTAACTTTCCTCTCGTTTTTAGCTCAAGACCAATTATAGACATTATCTGATCACCATCAACTACTTTCCCATTTTCATCTATTGCCAAAACTCTATCTGCATCTCCATCAAAGGCAAGACCTAAATCAGCAGAGTTTTCTTTTACAAAGCTTTGTAATTGTTCAAGATGCGTTGAGCCGCACCCCTTATTTATATTTATTCCATTAGGGGTATCATTAATTACTAAAACTTCTGCACCCAAGTCAGAAAGTGTCTTCGGCGCAATTTTATATGCAGCTCCATTTCCACAATCCAAAGCTACCTTAATGCCTTTTAAGCTAGTAGACATAGTACTTTTCATAAAGTCTTCATAATCATCAAGAGCTGATTCAACAAATATTCGAGAACCTATTTCATCTCCAGTAGGACTAGGTAACTCTTCAGCGTTATCCAATATAATTGCTTCAATTCTTTCTTCAATCTTATCTGAAAGCTTATATCCATTTGAATTAAAAAATTTAATACCATTAAATTCAAATGGATTATGAGAAGCAGAAATTACAACTCCTGCATCTGCTTTATATTTCCTTGTCAAATATGCAATTCCAGGTGTAGGTATTACACCAACACATTCAGCATGAGCTCCAACTGAGCAAATTCCAGCTGCCAATGCGCTTTCCAACATTTGTCCAGAAATTCTTGTATCCATTCCAACTAATATTTTTGGTGTATGTTTAGTTTCTGCTGTTAATACAAAAGCACCCGCTTGACCTAATTTAAATGCTAAATCAGCAGTTAATTCCTTATTTGCAATCCCTCTTACTCCATCAGTTCCAAAAAGTCTTCCCAACTTACAAACCTCCGTTAATTTGAATTAAAAATTAAGAATTGAGAATTTTTTCAACATTCATCTTAAGCTTAATCTCAACCTTAATTCAAATCTATTACGTTTTAAATTATACAATTTATGCAATCAATTCACAAGTATAAAATATTTCTATTTTATATCTTATTCACTTTTTAAAATATTGCCACTAATATATTGATGTAGTTGTCAGCTATTTGCTTATCGCTGTTCAATATTCGCTATCTACCAATCAATCCTCAATTCTTAGTTTCTAATTCTCAATTCCCTTACATTCTATATTTTTCAATTATCTTCTCTGCAATCCTAATGCCATCTACTGCTGCACTCATAATACCACCTGCATAACCAGCACCTTCTCCTGTAGGATAAAGTCCTTTAGCACTTATAGATTCAAAATCTTCATTTCTAGGTATTCTTACAGGTGATGATGTTCTTGTCTCTACTCCTGTTAATAATGCGTCTTTTAAGCCAAAACCCTTAAGTTTGTTATCCAGATACGTCAATGATTTTTTTATGTTATCAGATACAAAACCAGGTAAACATTCATTTAAATTAGCTAGAGTTACTTTTCCAGTATAACTAGGTCTAACTGTGCCCAATCTTTCAGCTTTTTTATTCAATAAAAAAGCTTCTAGTGTCTGAATTGGAGCTGAACCATCAGATCCAGCAATTTTAAAAGCTCTCTTTTCAATTTCTCTTTGAAATTCTATACCGGATAAAGGATTTGTATTATTAAAATCACCTGGAAACACTGACACTACTAATGCACTATTTGCATTTTCTCCATCACGTGCAAATTGGCTCATTCCATTGGTAACAATTGTTTCCATTTCTGAAGCAGCTGCCACAACAAGACCTCCTGGACACATGCAAAAAGAATACACTGTCCTATTATCCAATTTATGAAATAATTGATATTCTGCCGCACCAAGCTTTGCATGTCCAGCAAAATCTCCATACTGACTTTTATTAATTAACTCTTGAGGATGCTCAATCCTTACGCCCACAGAAAATGGTTTTTGTAAAAACTGAACTCCTTTATTATATAACATTTCAAAGGTATCCCTAGCACTATGCCCTATAGCTAGAATAACTACATCCGCTAAAATTTCTTCACTACCATTTATAACAATACTTTTAATTCTGCCTTCATTTATGTTTAATTCTGTCAATTTAGAACTAAATCTTATTTCTCCCCCAAGCTCTTCAATTCTCTTTCTAATATTAACTACTACTTTCTTCAATACATCAGAACCAATATGAGGCTTTGACTTATATAGTATTTCCTCATTTGCACCGCACTGAAAAAATGTCTCAAGTACTTTTTCACATCTTTCATCATTTATCCTTGTAGTAAGCTTTCCATCAGAAAATGTACCTGCTCCACCTTCACCAAATTGCACGTTTGTTTCAGTATCAAGTAAACCATCTCTCCAATATTTGTTTACTATTTTAGTTCTTTCTTCAACATTTTGTCCTCTTTCAACGATTATAGGTCGAAACCCATGTACGGCCAATTCCAAACCAGCAAATAGACCTGCTGGCCCGCTACCAACTATAATTGGTCGATTTTCAAGTTTTGAATTACCTAAAACTACTAAGGTTTCTTTTTTTTCTCCTACAATCTTTGCATTATTATTGTATATGACTATTTTATCATTATAGAAAAATTCAGCAGAATATACGACAGAAATGTTGGTTTTTCTTCTTGCATCTATAGATTCTTTAAGAATTTTCAAGTTATTTATATTACTTACATCTACTTTTATTTTTTTTGCAATCCTTTTTTTAAGAATATCTAATTCATTTTCAAGCGTAATTTCTCCAAGTGGAATACTTACGTTTTGAATAATATATTTCATTTATATTCATCCCATTTCCATATTTATCATTAGTAGATTATCATATATGTTACGGTAATGAAGCTGCATTGGGATTCTATATATCTCACGTAAACGATTCTATATTTCAATTCAATATTAATCTAGTGGTCTGTAACGTATGCTTTTTAGGGTGTGCAGACCACAGACAGAGG
>CAYYEC010000349.1:0-4678 GCA_964470745.1 uncultured Eubacteriales bacterium
TTCATGAGCCTACTTAAAAGTTCTTTGCTCCCATCATCATCTATCCTGGATTCCATTTGTTTTATAAATGCTGTCTTATCGAAACATGTCTCATTTATATTTAAATGTTTTTCAGCAAATTTTGCATTCCTATCTCTGGTTTTCTCAAAGTTATCTGTTAAATCATTGAATAATGAATCAAATATTCTTACTGTATTATTATCAAAATTTCTTCCTATTTTATATGATTCTCCATTATCTAAGGTATATTCCATGAATCCACTATAATCACCTGCATGCCAGGGAATAAATCTTTTGTTGGGAGGTAGTGTGCCATCCTTTTGGATTCTTCCACTTTTAAGTCCGAAAAACATAGCTTTAATAAACCATTGAATTGTTGATTTACCTGATTCATTTCCACCAAATACAATATTCATACCCTTAATAAAGTCAATCCTTAGATTTTTAATTTTGCCAAATCCACGAATATCCAACTTTTCAATATTCATTTAGAACCCCACAATCTACTCATCAATTATATCCAAAGGAATATCAAACTTTTGAGCAAAATCCTTCGCTTTTTCTACAAGTTCATCTTTCTCAGTTTTTTCTTCCTTCTTCTCACTATAGTCTTCATTGTCAATACATTTTACTTTTACTTTTTGTCCTAAGGCTTTTTCTATTACAGATTCAATTACTTCAATATTTTGTGCCTTTGAAACAAGCATCTTTTTAAACTCACTACCTAAATTAAATACAATGCCAATAATATTATCTTCTAAAAATACTGCTCTAGTATCAAGCAAATTTGTGTATACAACCATTCTTCCGCTATTCTTTAATTCGTTTAAAATCTCATTCCAATTCTTTAAAGCTGTACCTTTGTATTTTGTTTCTGTAGATTTTGAATTGGAATTTTCCTTTGTCATTCTATTTTCCTTTTGCTTTACTTCATATTTTAATTCATCTACCTCTTTTGCTTTAACATTCTCATTTGATACAAAATAGCCTTTTTGTAGTTTTTGTTCTAACAAAGTCAATCTATCAATAATATTTTCCTTATCTAAACTAAAATCTTGTCTGCATATTTTTATAAGTGCCACCTCAAGTAATATTCTAGGTTGAGTGGACCACTTTATGGCTGACTCCAATTGAGACAACTCTTTAATTATATAGATGATTTGCTCTTGTTCCAATTTATTGGCTTGATTAATTAACTTAGACAATTCATCAGTGGATACTGCAATAATTTCCTCAGGTTTTCCTGTAACTTTTACTATTAGGAGATTTCTATAGTAAGAAACCATATCTGATAAGAAATTACCTATATCCTTTCCATCCATTACCAACCTATCAATTAATTCGAAAATTATATCTATATTTTTTGCAATTATTCCATCTACCATTTCAGCCATAAATTCACTATTTACAATTCCAACAACAGCTAAAACATCATCATATGATATTTCCTGCCTACCTAATGACATACATTGGTCTAATATGCTTATAGCATCCCTTAGAGCGCCTTCAGACATTTTTGCAACAAGCTTTAAAGCTTGAGCACTAATTTCAACATCATTCTTATCAGATATCTCCTGCAACCTTTCTACTATGCTTTCCACAGTAATTCTTCTAAACTCAAACTTTTGACATCTGGATAATATTGTTGCTGGCAATTTATGAGGTTCAGTGGTAGCAAGTATGAAAACTACATGACTCGGAGGTTCTTCAAGTGTTTTTAATAGTGCATTGAAAGCTCCCGTTGAGAGCATATGAACTTCATCAATAATATATACTTTATATTTGGCTTGTGAGGGCGTATAGACTACCTCATCACGTATTTCTCTTATATTATCTACACTGTTATTTGATGCAGCATCTATTTCTATAACATCAAGTATATTGCCACCTAATATACCTTTACAAGTTTCACATTGATTACAAGGATTTCCATTTTGAGGATTTGTACAATTGATAGCCCTTGCAAATATTTTTGCCATTGTAGTTTTTCCTGTACCTCTTGTACCACAAAATAAGTAGGCATGTGCTATTCGATCCTGTTTAATACTATTTTTAAGAGTGTTTACAACATGGTTTTGCTCAACCACATCTTCAAAGCTAAGTGGTCTCCATTTCCTATATAGTGCTATATATGACATAAATCCTCCCAAATAAAACTATCATCTAACGAATTAGAAAAACTTCCTATATCTATTATTTGTTTTTCTAATCCCATTGATTTTCATTACATTAATAATAAATATTATCTCATATTTAACGTATTGTGCCAAGAAAAAAAGATATGCGCCAGCATACCTTTTCATTATACAATGCTTTTACCTACATAAGAATTCTAATGTTTTACTGTCTCTAAACCAATTAAAATATCAACGATCTCAGGATTGAACTGTGTACCTCTATTACATTCCAATTCTTTAATCGCCTCTTCTTTTGAAAGTGAATTCCTGTATGCCCTATTTGAAGTCATAGCATCATAAGCATCTGCAACAGCGATAATCTGAGCTTCCAGCGATAAATTGGATTTATCCAAACCATATGGATATCCTTTTCCATCATATCTCTCATGATGAAAAGCTATAGCTTTCAGAATTCTCTCAGAAAAACCTACAGGATAAAGAATCTTATTACTTATAGCTGGATGTTTCTTTATTTCTTCATACTCACCTTTTGTTAACTTGCCAGGCTTTAATAGTATTGAATCACTGATTCCTATCTTTCCTATATCATGAAGTATTCCAGCAATTTTAATTTCTTCTATATGTTCTCTTTCAAGACCCATTTTATTTGCAATACTAACTGCATATTTTGATACTCTCTGAGAATGTCCCTCAGTATATTTATCTTTTGCTTCTACTGCTGCAATTAAAGCATCTATGGTCTTTAAAAAATATTTTTTTAAATCTTCTTGCATTTTTCTTTCTTGAGTTACATCCCTTAAAATAGCTTGTAAACCCATATCTATCCCGTTAAAAAAATATTTTGTAAATTTAGCTTGAGTGATAATTTTTGATCCATCTTTTTTCTTAAATGGTATTTCTAATATTACTGAACTGCTATTTTCGAATTTTGAATATATATTTGTGATTTCAATTCTGTTTCCTTCATCAAATAAAATCTCTGTAATATTATGTGATATTATATCTGACCTTTTGTATCCAAGCACATTATAACATGATTTATTAGTAAATGATATTATACCTTCTTTATCAATTACGACTACAATATCTGGTATATTTTCAACTAATGAATAATATTTTTGCTCTACTTCATTCAGCTGTTCGATTGTAGCCTGCAGCTGACCATATGATGCTTCCAACTGAGTATTAGCTTCTTGCAGTTCCCAGTTCCTATCTGACAATTCTTTCTTTTGATTTTCCAGTTTTTTATGACTTTTTTCTAGTATGCAAGCCATATCATTAAATGCAGAAGCAACTTCTCCATAAGTTTCTTTATTAGTTATATCCATCCTATAATCTATTGCTCCATTTTTTAAAGCTTGTACAGCAATTTTTATGTCTAAACAAGGATTTATAATTTTATTTTTAATAAAAATAAAAGAAAAAAGTATTATAAAAAAAAGTATACCATGCAACAAAATTTCTACTAACTCGTTTATATGAAGAAGCAAGTCCCCTCTTTCCAAATTCTCATTTATACATAAATGTGCAAATAAAAATGACACCTTGTATATTATTAATCCTAAAGGAATTGCTAACATAGATATTAAGATAATATTAACTCTTAACCTTAAAGGCATAAATTGCTTTCCCTTCCATAATTAGCATAATAAACATCTTCATAAAACTAATTCTTTACAGATGTAATTTTGTTAATCCCAAATTGATGTAACTTGCAAATCTCATACAAAATTTACTTTTAAAAAGCGCAAAAACAATAATATAAAGTATACTCATTTAAAGTATATCATAAATAACATAGCATTTAAATGTTTTTATGTAAACTTTTGAATATTTTTCACATTTTATTGTCATTTTTTGTCGAATTATGTCGATGCAAAATCCTATTATCTATATAAAATATAGATAACGAACAATAAAATTAAATTTATCAAAAAAGTTAGGCGGTAGATAATATAGATGTGGGACTACATTTTAAAATTTATTTCTAGTGGTCTGTAACGCATATTTTTTAGGGTATGCAGACCACAAATCAAGGAAATAGATTTGTAACGCTTTGAATAAAACAATAAAAAAGAAGCGTTACAAGCTACTAGGAGGTGAGTAGATGAATAACAATGAAGTTGAAATAACGACTTATGATAGATTATTAAGAGCTTGGGAAAATTCGATGGAGCTTGTTCGAGACTATGAAATGTACTCAAAAAGAATTGAAGACAACGAGGTAAAACAAGTATTCAAAGCTTTCGCAGAAGATGAAGGACATCATGCGAGTAAATTAAGAGATATGCTTGTAAAGTATAAAAATCACTAATAAAGTTAGATAATGAAACATAAAAATAAATGAATAGACAAAAACACCAAGTCTATTTATTTTAATAAAAAATAGATTAGGGATTTCTGGAAGTAAAAAAATAGGATTTTTTCTATATGTTTTGCAATAAATCTTTTACATTACTAATACAAATATTGCAAAATCATATTACAGTACTTTTTAACATATCATATTTATAATTTTTCAAATGTTAAAAATGTACTTC
>CAYYEC010000350.1:0-4635 GCA_964470745.1 uncultured Eubacteriales bacterium
ATTATCTAGAGTATCATAAATATACAAATCTCCACCAACACTTATAGTACCATAGGCATAGCCAATGACAACCATTAGGTATCTGTCATCCAGCCAGGACAATAATTTGGGCTTATAGGAATTTTCAAGACTTGCATTTGAAATAATTATTTTGTTTGTTTTATGCTCAACATCATAGAGATAGACATTTCCAACTATCTCCCATTCCAATTCATCTATATATGCGATTTTTTTCTTGTTCTTTGAGACAACAGGAATAGAGGGGTATTTATTACACAATGTAGTTTCATGATTTTCTACTGAAGTAAATATGGATTTAGTATCAGCATCATTATCACTATAGTAATATAATATACTATTATCAGATAAGGTAGAAATCATATTCAATGAACTACCGCTAATTGGTGCCTGACCTTTGTTTACTATAGATATTACCTCTGCTTTCATGCTTTGCACTTGAATCAATTCTTTAGACGAATCCTCTTTCTTGTTATCATAAATGGGTTTAGTCTGCACATCGTTATTAGATAAACTTAGATATTTTGCATATGAAATTAGAATAAATATGAGTACTAGAATAAATAGTAGAGGGAAAATTTTTTTAATATTCATATAGACCATTCTCCTATTATTTTAGATCAATAAATTATCGTTTCTGTACAGAAGAAAATATATTTAATGATCCAAATTTATAAAATTATACATGTTACTAATAGGATATTACATATATTGGAATTGGTCAATGGTAAAAATAAATTTATTGAAAACTAAATAATAAAAATAAAAGTATCTAGAAAAGCTAATAAATCCGGTTGGGGATTTATTAGCTTTTTTAGATATCAATCAATACACTTATACCATACATTCATGCTTTCTAAGCCTCCAGAGATATTAGTATTATTAATTAATGTCCCTGTGTATTTATAATCTAGCTTTGAGAAAGTAATATTCATACCAAAGGACAATGCGCGCGCAATAGTATAAAATGTTTTAATTCCTCTTTGTATCATTTCAATTTCCATATGATATAAGAGAAAAGATGCAAAGCCATTACCTCTATATTTTTTAAGAGATGCAAAATCAGTCATTTCTACATTCTTCGAATGCACATCCATTTCACATGATGAGATAGCTGCAAGATTATTGCTGTCAAAAACTCCGAAATACACAAGGTTTTCCTTCATTGTTTTAATGATATAGTTTTCATCATGTATGGGAAATGGATAAGTCTCAAATACCTTTTTGTAGACATCTACCATTTTTTCTGCATCCGATGGCATTAAAGTTCTAAAAATAAATTTTGAGTCCAATATTGGTTCAGTATCGAAGCTTTCTTTTTTTTGAGAAACTTCGAGTATTTCAGTAATTTTATCTGATTGTTTTTCAACTTTTCGCCAGTCTGATATATATTTGGACATAAAATATACAGTGTTTTTTCCTTCAAAGAAATTTGGGATATAAGCTTCCTGCTTATATCCTTCTGATTCAAAGGCAGACTTTGCCCATGAAGGTACCTTACAAAATATTTTTGAATATTTATTTGATAATGCAATATCATCTAGTTTGGTTAAAATCTCAGGAAAATCCTTTTCTGATAACTTAATTAAGTAAATCCTATCATTATATTTACCATGCTGAATCAGTGAATTTCCCATTAATTCAATAGTATCCATTAATAAGCACTCCTATTATTCTTCAGAATCATTTTCAAAGTTTGTCCTTCTGGTAAATCTAGCATTATCCTTAGGAACTAATGAAATGGTTTCATCATAGTCAGCTAATAGTCTATTAATTCCAACAGCTTTTGATTCGTCTTTTTCATCAACCTTTAATGGTAGGTGACAATCATTACATTCTCTATTACAGAAAACCTCTTTATATGTGTCAGGTTCTTTGTATGTTGTTATAACACCTTCATAATTTCTTAAGACCACCTTATTTGTTGACCAGGATATTAAATAATTTGGCATAACAGGTATCTTACCTCCACCACCGGGTGCATCAATAACATATGTTGGGACAGCAAAGCCACTTGTATGTCCAATTAAGCTTTCAATAATTTCAATACCCTTACCAACAGGTGTTCTAAAATGTGTCAGACCTTCAGACAAATCACATTGGTATAAATAGTATGGTCGTACTCTATTTTTTACTAATTGGTGTACAAGTTTTTTAATAATCCTGGGGCAATCATTTACTCCTGCCAGTAAAACTGATTGATTACCAAGTGGAATTCCTCCATCTGCAAGTTTTCTTAATGCTTCTTTTGATGATGCAGTTATTTCGCTTGGATGATTAAAATGAGTATTTAACCAGATAGGATGATGTTTTTTTAATACATTTACCAAAGTGTCTGTTATACGATATGGTAATACAACAGGCATCCTACTTCCAATTCTGATTACCTCTACATGAGGAATTTTCCTTAATTCAGTAAGAATCCAGTCAATATATTCATCTGACAACATTAAGGGGTCGCCACCAGAGAGGAGTACATCACGAACTTGAGGAGTATTTTTGATATACTCAACTGCTTTTAATATAGATTCTTTATCAGGAATATTATCAACATCGCCTACTTTTCTTTTCCTGGTGCAATGTCTGCAATACATGGAACATACATTACTTACATGCAACAGGACTCTATCAGGATACCTGTGGGTAAGTCCTGGTACAGGACTGTCCCTGTCTTCTGATAATGGGTCAGCCATATCATGTTTTTTTATCATTAACTCGCTAGGGTTAGGAAAAGCTTGTTTAAATATGGGATCATTTTTATAATCATCAGTATCAATTAATGATAGATAGTAAGGAGTTATTGAAAGAGGAAATTTATCTAAAGTATCCTCTAAGGTTTTTCTTTCAGACTCTTCAAATTTAATACCTAATAAGGTTTGAAATGTTTCAATATCCTTAATAGAATGTCTTAGCTGCCATTTCCAATCATACCAACGGTTATCCAATACCTCCGGATTAATTGCTTTTGCGATCTTTTCTTGATGTTTATTATACAACAAATTTTACTGCCTCCTTTTAGTTTGTTTATTAAGTATGTTTCTTTAGAAATATAATAAAGATATTTTGAGAATTTCCATATACTTCTAATATTATATCAGAGTTTATATGAGAACATCAAAGCTTGTATTACAGTGTTACATTTTATAATATTTGATATTATGTGCTAATACCAAATAATTAGTAGCATATTATAGAAATATTTCTGTATCCTTATATATCCTTCTATATGCTCAAAAATCATATGAAAGCTATAAAGGAATTATTGATTATTATTGGAAATTGATATAAAATTCATTTATATAGTCAAAGTTAATATTTATGGAGGCAAAATGATTAAGAACATAGTTTTTGATTTAGGAAGAGTATTATTAAAATTTGAGCCTATTGAATATTTAAAAAGTATTTATAAAAATGAGGATAAAGTTCAGCTACTATATAATAATGTTTTCGCCTGTAAAGAATGGCTTGATCTGGATAGAGGAATAATTTCAAATGGTGAGGCCATACAAATAATGTCGGAAAGGGTTCCTAATGAGAAAGCAGATATAGAGCATATCTTAAAAAATTGGGTAGACATACTTACTCCTATTAATGGAAGTATAGAAATATTAAAAATTCTAAAGCAAAAGGGCTATAATATCTATCTTCTATCAAATTTTCATAAGGATGCTTTTAATAAAGTTTTCGAAGAATTTGATTTCTTTAAATGCTTTAATGGTAAAGTAGTGTCCAGCGATGTATTTCTTTTAAAGCCAGATAAAGAAATATTTATTAAGCTTTGTAAAAAATATGATTTGAAACCACAAGAGTCTATATTTATAGATGACACTTTAGTAAATGTTAAAGCGGCAGAGGAAGTAGGATTTAAGGGTATTCAATTTATTTGTCCTGAGCAAGCGGCTGTAGGTTTAAAGGAGTTTGGAGTAGAGGTGTAATCTCAACTCTCAACTAAACTCAACTCTTCCCAAACCCCATAAAGCTCCTCAAGCTTTACCTCAAGCATATTTTGCTCACTATGAAGTTCAGATAACTTCACATGGTCACTTTGCAGATCATCAGAAGTCATAAGAGATTCAATTTCTTTCAATCTGCTTTCAGTTTTCTCTATGTTTTCCTCAGTTTCTTTTAATTGTTTCTCTAGTTTTCTTTGCTTTGCTCGCATTTCTTTTTCTTCCAGATAATCCATTTTTGAGACTGATAATTGTTCTTGAGAGTCACTAGTGGAATTGTTAGTGTTTAATTTTGATTTTTGCTCTAAATAATAGCTATAATTTCCTTTTATATCATTTAATGAATCCTTGTTAAACTCTAGTATTCTGGTTGCCAGTTTATTAATGAAATATCTGTCATGGGAAACAGCGAGTATAGTTCCATCAAAATCTTGTAAAGATTGTTCAAGGATTTCTCTTGAATTAATATCCAGATGGTTTGTAGGTTCATCTAATATCAAAAAGTTATTACCAGAAAGCATTAATTTAGCAAGAGATACCCTGCTTTTTTCTCCTCCACTTAAAACTGAAATTCTTTTTAAAACGTCATCACCATCAAATAGAAATGAAGCAAGAGTATTACTAATTTGAGTCTGTGGTATCTGTCTATTATACACAACTCCGAGCA
>CAYYEC010000351.1:0-4628 GCA_964470745.1 uncultured Eubacteriales bacterium
GTAATAAACCTACCAATAACAGGATTATAGTACCTTGCCCTCAAATAATAAGTGCCTGTCTCTTTATCCCAGTACCCTAATAGAATAACTGGACGGAATATTTAATATTTTTGAAGTCGACAAGTCTTTTTGACTGTCCGGCTAAGTAGTTTTGTGAAGGAAGCAGAAGAACCGTCCCCTTGCTTCCTTCAAGAATGATTGAGCTTTTTGGATTTCAATCATTCTTGGCTTTTTTGGTGTGTCAAGAAACACCATCACCATTTGGCTCTTAAAGTCTACAACTTCTTGTCATCATAATTTATTGTTCAGCTTCAATAGTATAATTCAATTTAGTATCAATATTTTTTAAAGCCTTAAACTTTATTGTATTTACTACACCTGACCACAACTCACCAAAAGGAATATCCCTATTAATTTTAAATTTGAATAATCCTGGTTCTAGGTTATAGATATAAAATTGAGTATCTTTAAAATCAGCTACTGTTAATTCATTTTCAAATGTTTCAGTATGTAAATCAATTACTTCAAGCTCATCAGGTTTATACCTTACTGTAAAAATATATTGTTTTAAATCTATCATATCCATAGCTGGAAGAACTAAGTTAATTGTTTTTCCAGCTATGCACGACACTTCCTTTTCAAAGTCAATTGGATATTCATACCATTCGAAATTTTTAATTTTAAATTCTACATTTCTAAAAAGTATATGTCCTTTTGTTGCAGGCAAGTTAGATGTAGTAGGATATAATAATAACCTTGCTGTATTAGTTGTAGTTTTTTTTGTACATTCAAAATGCTGCCATGTTCCTTTTTTAGTATTGTCATAATAAAAGCCTGCTGCAAATCCCTTCTCTCCATCAGCTATCCATGTTACTCCATCATTGGGAATATCCGTGTCTGGAGATATATAAGCATCAAAACTAAATGTATATTCCAAATTTTTATTAACTTCAATATCAAATCCATGATATGTCCACGTTTTATTCTCAGAATAGTCATATTTATAAATACTATAAGGTTTACTTTCAAACTCACCGTTTCCTTTTACATAAAATTCTTCATTAGTCTTTGATTGAGGAAATAAATTATTTACTCTTTCCTTCATTCTAAACTCAACATTTTTGTAAAGTATATAGCCACTAGTAGCAGGAATATTTGATGTTGTTGGATATAATAACAATCTAGCTTTAGAACTAGTTGGAACTTTAGTTAATTCAAAATGTTGCCAAGTTCCCTTTTTAGTATTATCATAGTAAAATCCTCCTGAAAATCCCTGTTCTCCATCAGCTATCCAAGTTGTTCCCGAAGTGTTTATATCTGCATCTTGAGATATAAAAGCATCAAAGCTGAAAGTATATTCTGAATTTGTGTTAACTTTAATATCAAAACCATGATATGTCCATGTTTTATTTTGTGAATAGTCATATCTGAATATTCTATAAGGTTCTTCTTCGCAAACAAAATTTCCATTTCCTTTTACTTCAAAACCATCATTATAGTTAGTTTGAGAGAATAGATTGTCATATACTCCTATTTTTCTATATTCAACATTTCTATATTGAATATATCCTTTTGTAGCAGGAATATTTGATGTAGTAGGATATAATAATAACCTTGCTGTATTAGTTGTAGTTTTTTTTGTACATTCAAAATGCTGCCATGTTCCTTTTTTAGTATTGTCATAATAAAACCCTGCTCTAAATCCATTCTCTCCATCAGCTATCCAAGTTGTTCCAGTATCAATAATATCTGCATCTGGTGATATATAAGCATCAAAGCTAAATGTATAATAACCATTCATATCTACTGGAATATCAAATCCATGATATGTCCATGTTTTGTTTTGAGAATAATCATATGTATATTTACATTTATATTCTCTATCAAATTCTCCACGTGATTTAACTTTAAATCCTTTATTGTCTAAAGGCTGTGGAAAAAGATTATTGATATTAGCTGTTTTCTTAAACTCTATATTTCTATACTTAATATATCCATTAATAGCAGGAATATTTAATGTTGAAGGGTACATCAAAAGTCTCACTACAGATAATGTTGGTCTTTTAGTAACTTCAAAGTGCTGCCAAGTTCCTTTTTTTGTATTATCGTAATAGTAAGCTCCACTAAAACCTTTTTCACCATTTGCAATGAATGTATTGCCAACATCAGGAACATCAGCATCTGGTGATATATAAGCATCAAAGCTAAATGTATAATAACCATTCATATCTACTGGGATATCAAATCCATGATATGTCCATGTTTTGTTCTGAGAATAATCATATTTATACATACTATATGGTATAACTTCAAATATACCGTTACCTTTTACCTTAAAGTCATTATTTTCTTTTGCTTGTGGAAACAGATTTATATCATCTTTAATTCTTTTGAATTCAATATTTTTATATAATACATAACCTTTAGTAACTATAGAATTTGAAGTTGTAGGATACAACAACAATCTAGCAGTAGTTGCTGTAGGCACTTTGGTTAATTCAAAGTGTTGCCATGTTCCCTTTCTAGTGTTATCATAATAGAAGCCTCCCGAAAATCCCTTTTCTCCATCAGCAATCCATGTTGTTCCTGAATTATTTATATTTGCATCATAAGATATAAAGGCATCAAAACTAAAGATATATTCTGAATTCGTATCAACTTGAAGGTCAAAACCATGGTATGTCCATGTTTTATTTTGCAAATAGTCGTATTTATAAATACAATACTCTGTAGATTCAAATATTCCATTACCATTTACGTCAAATTCATTATTATTTATAGGTTGAGGAAACAAGTTTTCAAGCAATGGACTACAACTTGAATCTATTATTTCTCCAGTATTTTCAATAGCATTTAAAATTGCAATATTAGTTGCAAAAATTAATACTATTACTACAATATTTAAAATATAAAACTTTATACGTTTTTTTATTTCCATTTATATAATCATTCCTCTCGCTTTATTCAATAAAAGGACAGAAGAATAGGATTTATGTTACTCTACATTCTCTAAACAATCCCTCTGTTTATCCCAGTCAATTTTTTAATTATCAGTTATCCTCATATTTTTCAATATTTCTATGTATGTATAATTATTTTACTTTACAATTTTTGCCTTGTTTTCGTTGCCGTCCTCGATTGACAGCTTTTCCAGTTTGCACTCCACAAAAAAGTTTACTGTGGTTCCTGCCCAGTTTAATTTTTCGTTTTTTGGGGTGGATGGATAAGGATAAAATACCAAGAATGATTGAAGATTTGGTGTTTCAATCATTCTTGGTTGTTTGTGTGCCAAAAATGAACCGTCCCTGTTTGGCTCTTACATATCAAAAATTATATTCTTGGGTTTTATGTTTTTTGTTTAAAATATATTTAGCTCTTTTTCTATTGTGAATGTATGTCTACTTGCGTTTGGGACAAGGTGTGTGTCCGAGACCACTGAAGAAGTTACTTTTTTCTGAAAATTGAAGCCTGAAACCACATAACTTCGTTAGATATTTTTCAAAAATGGTACTTTTTCAATTATCTCGGATTTGTCTCCATGTCACTCATTTATTTTTAAAAAAACATTTTCACAGCACTATATATCAAAAGAGAAAGACCAACAAGCATTAATGGTATATTTACCCATTTGCTTTTTCCTTTTGGGCATGGGAGTTTTAATAAAACATCATCAATGGCAAAACCCCAAATTCCTGATATTGTAAATAATATTCCAGGAGATACAGGTAAATCATTAGGCACTATTTTTTCAATATATCCGTGAATAAAATAGTAATAAACAAATGCAAATATAATAAATAATAATAAATGAACTCCAAATTTATTTGGTTCAACTTTAATTTTCATTTTTAAACACCTTTCATTTTAGTTTAGAATGGATTTTGATAAAACCATTCTAAAGTTTCGTGAGATTCATGTAATATATAATTAGGATTGTAATTCCACGCATTTTTTACTGCACGAATTGTTCCGATTATTGGTAAAATATCTGCTCCAAATCCAAATAAAGAATCTTTTAAATTATTTCCATTCGTATAAGCATAACTATTTTCTCCTCCTGCAATTAACATATTTATTTTTCCTGCATTATCTGGAGTTACAATTTCTTGACCTAATGAGTTGATTATTTGAACTACTTTTCCGCCACTCATTACTATTTTAGATCCTTTAACTACTAGACAAACGTCTGAAGCTCCACTAATACCTGCTTTTGCCCACTGATAGCCTCTATATATTGCATTGTATTTTTTATCATATGACTCCAAACTATTAATATTATAATATCTTTTATTGGTCACCAGATTAGTATAGTTACTTTTTTCAGTTCTATTTTTATCAATAACATCATCTGAATATCCTTGAACTGCTCTTAACCAGTTACTTGCAAAATGCCCCGGATTATTTGGTAACTCGTAAACAGAAAGATTTAAATTTGTAAAAGTATGCCTAGTCAAAGTTATTTGAAATTCTTCAGCACCATCAAAATTCATATGACTATATTTGTTTTCATCTTTATTATAATAATATGTAAATTCATCTTCAGTAGAAATATGTTTATGTCCACTTGGGTCTGCATACATTACTGGATTGTTCCAACAATAAGTATAGAGGTTAAGACTCAATGAATC
>CAYYEC010000352.1:0-4628 GCA_964470745.1 uncultured Eubacteriales bacterium
GTATAAGATCATCTATATCGGCTGCTCCTACACCCAGTAACAACTGAAAAATTTTAATACCAAATACAACAATAATTATCGTTCTAATTAGTCTAAACGGTGAATTTAAGTCTACAAATAAAATGGGCAAGAAAAACCCCATAGGTACAAATGCTGCAATATTACCAATTATATTTATTATCACTGTATCTAATGAATAATATGGAGTGAATAAATACTCCCATATTGTTTTAAATGGTATAATATTAAACCTTCTAGGCATAAAGAAATATTGAATATCTCTCATATAATGTTGGCTTAGGAAGAGCAGATAAAATAGGTATGTAATGTATGCTATAAATAGAATTAAAGAAGTTACTTTAATTATTTTCTCTTTAGTCAAATTCATGGTTTAGCTCCCTTATTTCATTTGATAAATATTTTATCATTTAGAAATCTGGATGTATAGATAAATACGACTTATGGGCACGGCAAAAGCATGAAGATAATATTTGGTAATTAATACTCATTTTAATCGCTTCAAAGATTGAAATTTTGTTTGTTATAAGTTTTTATTAATTCAAAGTTCCTAAAACGAACAGAATTTATGGAAATCACTAAATAACTGGATTAAATTGGGTTCATGCTTTTACCGTAATAGCTTCCGCATCTAACGAACAGCCTGGTTTAAAAAGGATAAAGGTAATTTTCTATGGATTTTGAAACCATCTGTCTCTTTGCAACTCCTTTAATTCAGAAACACAGAATTAGAGTTAGCACTATAGAGAAGATATTACTTGGGGACATTCCGAGGTAAGGGTGACCCGAAATTAGCGGTGTGTTCCAATTTTGTATTTTCGGGAAGTAGTGGCTTTATTCTCAATGTTTTTTCATAGGATAATATTCTTTTTCACACTCCAAAAATGTAGAAAAAAGAAATTTTTTTATTGGTTTTGTTGAGATTTTATACTATAATTGGATATAAGTTTAATTTATATTTAATTAAATCAAATAGATATTTTGCTTAATTGAAAATTAAATTATAAAGTTTAAATAAATAGATTAATTAAATAAAGTCGCAATAATTATAAATTATGCAAGAACTATTTTATTAAATAAAAGAAATAATAATGGAATATGGAAGGTATAGCAATGGAAATAAAACCACAGACGGTAATTAAAATGAGAATAGTCAGGAAAAATGGATATTGTCCCGTATTTAACGAAGGCGATGAAATAATTATAAAAAAACACTGCTTTGATATCTCTGAAAACAAACTGCAGAAATATTGTTATGCAACTCTAACTGATATTTATCCGAACTATTCGAAACTTAGGAAAATGCCAGTTGGAAGTAAAGATATTTTCAAGTGCAGAGACAATGGAATTATTGAAATTGAAATTGAAAGATGTGAAGATGAGTTATATGACTTTGAAAGAAAGTAAAATGTTTGAAGTTTTGTGTGATATCTAAATCCGTAATTGTGATTAAGTTACACTCTTTATAAAATGTGACTTAAGTTAAGTAAATATATGGTACACTAGAATGTATTTATATAGTGAGAGATTTTACTAAGTTGTACAATTTATTGCAAATAGACTAAATTAACAAATTGCTGTTTTGCTGAATTACAAAAGGCATCTAATTTAATGAATGCCTTTATAAAAATCTTATTAATTGTACTAAATGGTCATTTTCATTTTTTTGTAAATAAAGGAAACCATAAAAAGAACTCACATCCAGCAAATCTCTTTTTAAAAAGAGATTTGCTAGGCTATCTTTGTAGATTATGTAATTGTTATATTCAGCTTCACATTCTGCCTGCCATGCAGCACATAATTCATAAAATCAGCACAATCCCCAAAACCATTTCTATAGGAAAAGCTGCCGTATATATTCCTAATAGTATAAAGCGCATCGCCGTATTGTTCAAAATCCTTTTTCAAATCTTCTGGAATAGCTTCCACCATCTTTTTATAAAGCTCTTTTTCTTTTCGTTCATAGACTTTGTACTTCTCATCATTTTTTACTTCTTTTTCAATCTGCTCCAACCTATCAATTTCACATGCTATCATTAGTTCTTTAAATTTTTCTGTCATACATATCCTCCTTTGAACTCACCCCCAGCCCCTCTCTTTTCAAAAAGAGGGGAGCTAGATTGTCGTTGTAGTGAATAAGTTACATTTCTAAATAATCGTAAAAGTCTACCTCTTTTTCCTTACAAAACTTTGCTATTCCAAATATCACCTTCTTTCCCCCACCGGCTCCGGTTTTTAAAAATCTGTGCAAATGACTTGGATCAACTCCTAACTCTCTTGCAAAGCGATTATAATTTCCTCCGCAAAATCTTTTCATAAGCTCTGATATTTTTTCGCTGCTAATTTGTGGTTTCTTTTTTACAACACTTTTTTTATCCATCAAACCTCTCCTTCCTTGTATTACTGCGGATTTAGGCTGGCTGTAAGCTCATCTTTGGTAAGCATAACCCCAAAGCTGAAAAAGTCGGTGTTTTCACGAAAGTAGAAAATGTGTCTTGGGGACTGAACCCTGACAGGCACGGTTTTAGCATGTCTGGGGTCTGTACCCATGACACATTTTCGGTAGACTTGCACAAATATCCACTTTTTCAGCAGCCTCCAAAGAAGTGGTGTGTCTCCATGTTTCATTTTCGGGGAAAGTGAGTAAATTAGCTTTTTCTTCTCCCCTTTACTTAAGTTATGAACTATCGCGCAGTTAGTTAGTCTTCTATCCTAAATTTTGCTATAACTTATTATAGTTCAATTTGTGTTAACTTGTCAACATTTTTCAAGTCTTAAGTATATATGTGTATAAACTTTATTTCTTAAGTGAATATTTTTATATAGAATAGATTTTAAAGGAGTTGAAACTGTGAATACATTTGGTCAAAAATTTAAAACTTTACGCCATGAAAAAGAGCTTACACAAGAAGATTTATCTAATGAGTTTAATGCAATTTATCATTATAGCTTTAAAAAATCAAGTATTTCACAGTATGAGAATAATAATAGGATTCCTGAAATAGATGCTTTAAAGCGTTGGGCTGAATACTTTGATGTTTCAATTGACTGGTTATTAGGTAGGACTGACGTTAGGAATGCAGTTGCAGAACTTGAGGTTTATAAGGCCAGTAAGATTGATGTATCAGGGTTACCTGATGAAGCAGTTAAAGAGATTTTAGATTTTGTGAAGTATATTGAATATAAATATAAAGTTAAATAGTTTGAGAATGATTGATATAGCAAATTTTAGCTATATTAATTTTTTACTTGTATCAGAAAATTTTTCTATTAATGGATGTTTTATGTCGAATATTGTCGAATAACTTTACATGATTTGGATGGTGCTTATTTTGGATGAAGAAAAAAAATGCTTAGTTAGTGAATTAAAAAAATTAAAAGAATCTTCCAGAGAAGCCGTTGAAAGCTTAGATGATTTTAGCGATTTCAAGGAATATATGCATGTAGAAAGACCTGTTGAAAGAGAATTAATCGATATCATTGAAAAATCATATGAATCAAATAATTCTCAATTAATACTGGTATGTGGTAGTGTTGGAGATGGAAAATCTCATATTCTTTCTTATTTAAATAAGCATTATACAAAAATCATAAATGCTTTTAGTATACATAATGATGCAACTGAAAGTGATATTCCGTCTAAAACTTCCACAGAAACATTGAATAATTTTCTTCAAGATTTTTCAGATACTAATCTTAATTCAGATGAATGTCACAAAAAAATAGTAGCTATTAATCTTGGTACACTAAATAACTTTATTGAGTCCGAATATAAAGATCAATATAGAAATCTTATAAAATTTATTGAAGAAAAAAATATTCTGGAAACCAAAATAAAAAATAATGACTTTGATGTTAATTGTAATTTTCAATTTGTTAACTTCAGTGACTATCATATGTTTGATTTAACTAAGGATGGTGCAAAATCTGACTTTATAAAAAGCATTATTCAGAAAGTAGTTGCTGATGTAGAGAAAAACCGTTTCTATAATACTTATAAGCAAAGCTGTGCTATTTCCTGCCAATGTTCAGAGAAATGTCCAGTTAAGGCAAACTATGAACTTTTATTGCAAGAGCAAGTTCAAGACACGTTAATACAGCTTTTAATTAAAAGCATTCTTAAAAATAAATTAATAATTTCTACCCGATCATTATTAAACTTTTTATATGACATTATTGTTCCATCAGAGATTTATAATCTACCATCGAACGATATAGAAGAAATGATTTCTTACTTATCTTTTAAACAGTATATTTCACGTTTAATGCCAAACTATATATTTGAAAATAAAGATACATCAAATATATTTGAATCAATATCTATATTAGACCCGCTAAATTACAGAAATGAAAAAATGGATAATCTTATTATTAACTTAAATATAACGGAAAATATTGAACATATATTCAACAAATATATTGATGTTACAAACAGTTATTTTAAAAATAATAGTTTTAGGCAATTAATTAATGCTGAAAATTTAGATATCAAGACTTTATCTACATTATTTATAAGATTTTATAGTTTTTCCCCAAAAAACTTTGATTTAAAACAGACAGATTATTTATACTCTGAGTATTTAAAGTATTTGTATATATGGAATGCAAAT
>CAYYEC010000353.1:0-4623 GCA_964470745.1 uncultured Eubacteriales bacterium
TATTATTTTGCAATATTTGAATAAGAAATGTAAAATGTTTATTGCAAAAAATATAATACAACTATTTTAATATTTTAGGCGGATAATTATGAATATTGATGAATTACTCTCTAATATAGAGCTTAATAGATTGGTTTCAGATAATAGATTTGTATTACTTGTTATAGTGATACTAGCTTTATGGACTATTAATAAAATTACCGTTAAAGTAGCTCAAAATAAGATAAGTAATGTTCAATTACTTTATCACTTTAAAAAAACATTAAACTACATATTTATAATCATTGGAGTAATACTAATAGGAGTAATATGGTCAGAAGGCGTTCGGTCAATTCCCACTTTTTTTAGGTTTGGTTTCTGCAGGTCTTGCAATAGCCTTAAAGGATCTTGTAGTGAATATAGCAGCATGGTTTTTCATTATATGGAGAAGACCGTTTGAAGTAGGTGACCGTATCCAGATTGGAGAAAATTCAGGTGATGTAATTGATCAGCGACTATTTCAGTTTACTCTTTTAGAAATCGGAAATTGGGTTGATGGAGATCAAAGCACTGGAAGAATTATACATATACCTAATTCAAAGGTTTTTAATGAATCACAAGCTAATTACAGCAAGGGCTTTAAATATATTTGGAATGAAATATTTGTTGTAGTCACATTTGAAAGTGATTGGAAAAAGGCTAAGGATATCTTAAGGAGTATTGCTGATAAGCATGCTGAACACTTAAGCATAGAAGCGGAGAAAAAGCTTAAGGAAGCTGCAAAGAAGTTCATGATTTTTTATAATAATCTTACTCCAAATGTCTATACGGATGTTAAAGCAAGTGGAATTCAATTAACTATACGTTATTTATGTGAGCCTAGAAGGCGACGTAGTAGCGTCAGGGATATCTGGGAGGATATACTGGTTGAATTTGCAAAGTATGATGATATTGATTTAGCTTATAATACTCAGAGGATTGTAATAAATGAAAGCAATCGTGAAAAAAATAATAGCCAAAATTAAAAATTATATAATTTTGCACTTTTTAAGAAAATACCTACAATTGACGCTTCTATGTAGATAGACTATAATGCTATTATGGTCTATTTAAATTTCAGATTTATACCTATGTAAATTTTTGCAGGGGGTCTTTATAATGTACAAGCTTCTGGTAGTTGATGATGAGCCAAGACAAGTAAGGGCATTAGCTAATGTGATTAGACAAGTTAAACCTGAATATGAGGTTTTTGAGGCTGAAAATGGACAGCAGGCATTTGAAATGATAAGTAAAACCCATATTGATATAGTTATTACAGATATAAAAATGCCTGTAATGGATGGGCTTGAGCTAATCGAAAGACTTTCGGAAAAATTCAGTTACATAAAGCCAATTATATTTAGCGGATATGGTGAGTTTGAATATGCTCAAAAAGCAATTCGACTAGGTGCTGTTGATTATTTAATTAAGCCGATAGCTAAGAAACAGATTATAGAAATGATTGATAAAGTTACTGATAGTATTGAAATGAAAAGACAGGAAGAAAAGGAAAAAGAAAAATTAACTGAAAAATTAAATAATACACTGCCAATATATTTGGAAACACAGATGAACAAATGGGTAAATGGGACTTTATCAAAAGATGAATTAGATGAAATTGAAAAAATATTTCCTTATAAAGGTTGTGGAACGGTACTTATTACTGAATTAAGTAAGTATAAAGATATTAATTTAAACACAGATAGTGAATTTCCTAAAAAACTAAATCAGTTTTTAAAGTATTCAATTAAGATTTCATTAAGTTCTATTGGTCATACAATCTCTTTTTTTACAGAAATCAATAAAGGAGTAATGGTTACCATATTAAATACAAAAAATAAATTTAATATTTCTAGTGGAGACAGCTCAAAAAATTTAATTGAGTTTATTAAGGGGATAAAAGATGAATATGGTTTGATTGCAACAATAGGCATTGGGAGTGTATCGGATAATATATTTATGGATGTAAAAAAATGCTTTAATGAAGCTAAGTCTGCTGTAGAATATAAATTCTTTTCTGGAATTGGTAAAATTATTGATCATTCAAGTATTGCAAATAATTGTAATAACAAGTCCTTGAATTTACATATGCTGGAAAATGAACTATCTGATGCAATACAGAGCAGCAGTAAGGAAAAAATAATTAAAGCTTTAAGTCACGTGTTTGAAAATACAATAAGTAAGATTAATATAGAATCTGGATATTTTAAAGAATCTTTAACTCACATTTTGTTAAATCTTGCTAAAAAGATTAACAGTCTTATGTTTGAAGAGGATTATAACGAGTTATTATCAGATATAAGAATCAAAATGATGAGATGTGAAGAATATATGGAATTACGACATAATATGATAGAAATACTTTGCAGGATAACTGATGTTTTAAATAATAAAGATGATGATAATAACCATGTAATTATCCAAAAATGTAAAAAATATATAGACGAAAACTATATGAATTCCATATCCCTTGAAGGAATTGCTCTAAAATATCATTTTAATTCATCATATTTTAGCAATATGTTTAAAGCTTATACCGGAACGGGCTTTTCTGAATATTTACTTGCGGTTAGAATAGATATGGCAAAAAAACTATTAAGTCAAACCAATGACAAGATGTCTGATGTTGCAAGTTCTGTGGGTTTTAATGATGCAGCATATTTTAATAGGATGTTTAAAAGAGAGGTTGGTATTTCCCCATATAAATACAAGCAAATGATAATTAATCATTAGGGGTGAATGAAAATTGAGAAAATTATATATGAAATTATTTGATATGGAATTGAAAACAAAATTACTGATATCATATATTTTTTTGATCACCATACCTTCATGTATAATAGGATTTAGATATTATACACTTAGTAAAGATGTTATTTCTGATATAGCAAAAAAAAATGTGTATGAAATAGTTAGAAAAAATAATGAAATCATTGATACCAAGCTTTCACAAATACAAGAGAATATTTTTTCATTTACGGTTGATCCTGAACTCTATAAAGCATTTTCAGAGATACATCCGGAAACGGAATATGACATTCAGCTCTTAGACTATAAAATTTCAAATGTTTTAAATAAATATTTTTCCCATTCTCAGGATATTTATTCTGCTCAACTGGCTACAAGTTATTTCACCTTTAGTCCCATGTCGTCAAATGTAACTGCTGTCAAGAGCTTTATACCTGAAGGTGCTTTTATAAACTCAGAGTTATATAAAGTTGCAAAAGCTGCTGATGGGAAACTTCAGTGGTTTCCAACCTATAAGTTCGATGATATGTTTAATGTAGGCTACATGAAAGATGTAAATATAGATTATAGATATTTGTTTTCTGCGGTAGAAATGGTCAGGAGCTCATATTTTGATGGAAGCAATTATTTGACCTTGGCAAATGATGTGGAAAGACCTGTATTATTAGTTAATTTAAAAGAAGAATTTTTCCAAAGAACCTTTAGAAACAGTATTCCTATTGAAGGAAGCTTCTTTTTTGTCATAACAAAAAATGGGCAAGTAGTATCTCATCAGGAACAATCAAAAATTACAACTATAGAGGATATGTCATGGCTGGGAGATATTTTAAAAAAGCAAAGCGGTACAGATTCAATAATTATTGATGGTAAAAAGATGATTATCTGTTATGATACTTCAAAAATAACAGGATGGATGTCTATAGCTGTAATTCCATCAGATAGACTAGTAAATCAAATATTGCTTAAATTAAGATATTTTGTAATATACGGTGCGATTATTTTAATTTCGATTTCAATATTTATATCATATATTATATCCAGTAAAATCACGAAACCAATTAAAAAGCTGATAAGTGGAATTAAAAAAATTGGGGAAGGTAATTTTAATGTTAAAGTAAAGGATGTTGGAGGAAAGGAATTTAAAGAGCTTATTTCAAAATTCAATGCAATGAATGACAAAATTCAAAAACTTATTAAGGAAAATTATGAAATAAAAATTAAGGAAAAAGAAGCTGAAATTATGGCTTTAAACTTACAATTGGATCCACATTTTATGTACAACACATTAAACCTGATTAATTTAATTTCTATGGAAAATGGGCAGGATGAAATAAGTGAAATGATAATGAGCTTATCAACAATGCTAAAATATACAGTGAAAAATAAAAAGGATATAGTGTCCTTTGAGGAGGACATATATTATTTAAAGGGATATATATTTATTATGACTAAAAGATTTGAAGGTAGATTTTCGGTTGAATATAACATAGATAAAAGATTGTATGGCTCTAGTGTTCCTAAATTTTTAATGCAGCCTTTTGTAGAAAACTCTTTAATACATGGGTTTGAGACTTTTAAACCGGGCAGCAGATTGGTGATTAATTGTTGGATTGATGGAAATACAGGCTATTTCAGTGTAGAGGATAATGGATGTGGAATGAGCAGTGAAAAGCTGGATGAAATAGTTAACAACAAATCAAATTCCGTAGGGATTAGCAATATTGAAAATAGAATCAAAATAATTTACGGAGAAGGTTATGGAGTTAAATTTGAGTCGGAGCTGGGAGTTGGTACAAAGGTAACAATTAAATTACCCTTGTAGTCTATGCAAAATACTTAGTGCGGTATATATTATAG
>CAYYEC010000354.1:0-4621 GCA_964470745.1 uncultured Eubacteriales bacterium
GCATGCAACAACATTTATTTCATCATCTGTATTTATCAATAATTTTAAGCTTTCTCTTAATATTGCATTATCTTCAGCAATAATTACATTAATCATTATTAAACCTCACTCAGTTATTATTGGCAATTCTACATGTATGTTAAATCCAGATTCACCGTCCGAACCAAATTTTATTTTTCCACCAAACTCTTTAGTTCTCTCTTCCATTCCTTTTAACCCCGTACCTTTAATTATTTTTCTACATCCATTGCCATTATCAAATATATATAGTGATATTTTATCAACACAAAACTTCAAAATTATTGAACATTCAGTTGCACTACCATGACGTATGGCATTTGTTAAAGCTTCCTGACACAGTCTATATATAGCATTTGAGTACTTAGGCTTGATATATGAATTACTACCTTGAACAGTTAAATCAATTTTCAAACCAAAACTCTTATAACTCTCAAATAATGTATCTAATGCCTGAATAAGATTATAAGATTCAAGATTTCCTGGTTTTAATCCAGCTACCGCTCTCTTAATTTCTCTAAAACCATCTTTTGAATGCTTAATTATTTCATTTATCTTATCTTCAAAACTTTTATGTTTTTCATTCTGAGCAGTTAATTTCATAGTATTAAGTAATGCCATAATAATTGTTAAAGTATGCCCTACACCATCATGAATTTCCAAGGCAATTCTATTTCTCTCTTTTTCAATTGTTAATTCTTCTACAATCTCTAAATGTTCTTTTAATTGATCATTCATGGCAAGAATTTCTTCATTCATAGCAGATAATTCCTCATTTTTTTCATTTACTTCTTCCAATAACTTTTTTTGCAGAGTAATATCATTAAATGAAATTATTCTTCCTATTACCTTTTTATATTTTTTATCAAATAACGGTTGTACATTAACTAAATAACTGTTTTTGGGCTTTATCGATAAATTTAATTCTCCTGAAATGAACTTATTTGTGCCAAACTCCATGGCATTGATAATAGAATCAGCTGATTCTGTTTTCTCACATATTTTTCTTAGATTTACTGCAAATATATTGATATTCTCTAGATAGTTAAATATTTGATATGCAGAATTATTATAATCAGCAATATTATTTCTGCTATCTATAACAATAATTGCTTCTTTCATATTATCTACTATTTTCCTTAAAGCCATTGGTACGATATTAAGAAATCTATACTTAAATGTAGCAATTGCAAAAAGTAAAAGTGAAATAGTGAAACTCACAGTGGTAACGTCAAACCCAGGTGCAATAATTCTTGATATGTACAGTGCATTTGATATAAACGGTATTAATACAGCAAATACTAATAAAAAAGATTGTTTTTTTTCATCTCCTTTTTGCCTGAGAGAATATCTTATTATTTGTAAAGTACCTACAGAAAGATAAGTATATTGCAATAAAATATTTATCCAATAAAAAATACCATACTCTCTATTGTCTAACTTAAAAGTACTATAAAAAAGATGATGGTATTTATTTGTAAGAACAAAAAAATACATAACCAAAGGTAATATAAAAAAAGACAAAATAATTTTATGTTTAAGTATAATCTTATGTTCTATATATGTGAATGAAAATATTAGCCATGATATACCAATAAAACAAATAGAGAAATACTCAACTCTCACTACCATCCACTTAAAATTAGTATTTAAAGACATCAATTCAAATGTTTGTCCCACAGCCCATATAAATATTAAAGTCTTAGTACATAGGAAGCTATATAATAGTCCTGTCCTCTTACCATTTACTAAAAAATAAAAAATCAATACAATTGATATTAATACAGTTACTAGTTGAAAAAATATTGCTATTTTATTTTCAAATGCTATTGTCATTTTTAAATCTCGCTTAATAAAATATAACTATATCGTTGAATAATATCAATTATATCAAAAATACATCTTGTGTACAACAAATTTTGTCAATTTAATGATATTTTTTGCAAATTTTATCATTATAACAAAAAATCCTCAACAGATTATATAATCTATTGAGGATCTTTCTGGTCGGGGTGAGAGGACTTGAACCCCCGGCCCCATGGTCCCAAACCACGTGCGCTACCAACTGCGCTACACCCCGTTACTTAACGTTATTTAATTTCTAACGCGAAATTTATTCTACTACAGAGTATATATTTATTCAATATGCTAAATCGGGCTTTATTTACTTTTACGTCAATATTTCAAAGTATATCTTGATATTTCTTCATTTATTACAGCATGTTATAAAATATTTTAGATTAGTTTATGAAATAGGATTGACCCTAAAGTGTAGGAATTTGTAACATATTGTTAACTTGATTGCCTATAACTGTGTAGTTTATAATAAATTATAAGAGAATGAGTTATTTATGTAAACTAATGGTCTATAAGAGGTGTTTAATATTAAGAAAATACTAGGACAAATGAGAAGAGCTATAGAAGATTATGATATGATTCAAGATGGAGATAGAATTGCTGTTGGAGTTTCTGGAGGTAAAGACAGTCTATCTTTACTTGTTGAATTGAAAAAGCTTCAAAGATTTCTTCCCATTAAATTTGAGTTGGAAGCCATTACTTTGAAGCTTGGCATTGGAGAATTTGATGTAGAGCCTATTGCTAAGCTCTGTAATGATATAGAGGTAAATTATACTGTAGAAGATACATATATAGGTAAAATAGTATTTGAGATAAGGAAAGAAAAAAATCCTTGCTCTATGTGTGCTAATTTAAAAAGAGGTGCTCTTCATAATATAGCAAAGAGTCTGGGCTGTAATAAAATTGCACTTGGGCATCATAGGGATGATGTTATTGAAACAGTACTTTTAAGTACATTTTACGAAGGAAGATTTCATACCTTTTCTCCTGTAACATATCTTGAGAGAAAAGACCTTTATCTTATTAGACCTTTGATCTATACCCAGGAAAAGGAAATCAAAGGTTTGGTTAAGGCATTAGATATTCAAACAGTACCAAGTCCTTGTTTTGCAAATGGTAACACCAAAAGACAATACATAAAGGATTTATTGTCAAATTTATCTAAAGAAAATAAATTTTTAAAAAGTAACATTTTGGGTTCGATTAAAAGAGCTGGAATTGACGAATGGAAAGAGTGAAATTAATTAAGAATTGAGAATTTATAGTTAAATTAACAAACTAAATATTAGCTTTTAACTAAAAGACGGAGGATTTATATGTTTTACAAAAGAAGAAAAATAATGATTACTATACTTACATGTATTATGACTTTGATGCCTATAAATACATTTACTTCCAACCCACAAGCAGCAAATATTATATATGAGGATTCTGCGATCCAGAATATAACTTCTGGACTTACTCATGAAAAAATTACAAGATTCACTGAAAATGGTTGGCTAAATATTAATGTATTAAGAGCTGATTTATCCAATCCATATCTTGTAGTCGACGCAATGACAGATAGTGACTCTGTTATCAACCTCAATAGAGTTAGTAGTTTGGCATCTACTAATGGTGCGGTAGCTGCAATTAATGGCGGGTTTTTTAATTGGCTTAAGGGAACAGGAAAAGCATATCCAGATGGATCACTTATACAATCTGGAGAACTTTTAAGTGCTTCCAGTGAATTTAATAAATATAATAATAGTATGGCTACATTTTCGCTAAATTCACTTAATCAGATTTTCTTTGATTATTGGAAAACTGATATCAAACTATATTCACCAAATGGAACTGTGCTTGATATTGGTGAATATAACAAGCCAATAAGTGACTATAATGCTTATGCAATTTTGACTAAAAATTGGGGTAAAACTTCAATTGGAAAAACAGAAAAATATCCTAATATCATTGAAATGGTAGTTGTAGATGATACTGTTACAGAAATACGTTCTGCATTACCGGCTGCAGAGATTCCTGCTAATGGGTATGTATTGTCAAGCAGGCCAGAAGGAAACAATGCTATTTTAAATAACTTTAAAGTTGGCGATAAAGTTTCACTATCAATAAAAACCAATCCAGACCTTGATGAAATGAAAGTAGCTATTTCTGGTAGCGCCATACTTGTGAAAAACGGTGAAATACCAGAGAAATTTTCTTTAAATATTTCCGGCAAGCAGCCTAGAACTTCAGTAGGAAGCACTAAGGATGGGAAACAGCTTATTCTTGTTACTGTAGATGGGCGGCAAAATACCAGCATAGGAATGACTCAAGAAGAAATGGCAGCTTTAATGGTTGAACTCGGGGCCTATAATGCTTTAAACCTGGATGGAGGCGGTTCAACTACCATGGTAACGAGAAGAGTTGGAACAAATAATTTAGAACTTGTAAATAGCCCTTCAGACGGTATGGAGAGAAAAATTGCTGATGCTTTAGGTTTATTTTCACTTGCTCCAAAGGGAAAATTGAATAGTTTAATTATTGATACTAAAGATAAAAACATATTTCTAAATACTTCAAGAGAGTTTACAATTAGAGGCTACGATAAGAATTACAATCCAGTCAACGTAGACCTCTCTGAAGTTACCTGGAGTGTCAATGGACTGGCTGGTTCTTTTAAAAATAATGTCTTTTATCCAAAATCTATTGGTAGTGGAAAAATACTTGCTGCAGTCGGTAATATCACAGCTGAATTACCTATAAC
>CAYYEC010000355.1:0-3284 GCA_964470745.1 uncultured Eubacteriales bacterium
TTATAAAATTCAATCCAATTAACTCTTTTTCCAACGAGCCACAGATTTCCGACACCATTAATTAATACTTCAAATTCTGACTGTTGTGAATTTGGTGTAAACATAGTAGTTATAGCAGTATACTCTTCATTTTCATTTAGTTGATTTTCTATTTCTTTATTTATACTATTTCCAGGTCCAATTTCAATTAATATTTGGTCTAAATCATTTAATATTTCCTTTAATCCCTCTTTAAAACGAACTCCCTGCCTTTGTCTACGTGACCAATAATCAGCATTTAAGGCATCTGAATCTTCCATCCATGTTCCTGTGAACCCCGATATAAAAGGTATGTTTGGAGTTTTTAAATCTGTAAATTTTATTTTATCAGGCAGCATTTCATCCTTTGTAGATACCAATGTAAGTGCATCTTCCAAAGATAATACTCCCGCTAAAGAAGCTGCAACAAATTCTCCTACCCCTTTACCTATCATAGAATCAGGCTCAACTTCCATCTCCATCCAATATTTTGCTAATGAATATTCAATTATAAATGTTACAGTTCTTGTAATATTATATTGTTCTAATTGTTCCGAAGCCCACTGTATATTTTCATCATTTGGAAGCATTATTTTACCAATGTTAATGTTTAATTTGTTTTCGATTATTTCAAAACATTCCTTAACAAATTTACGATAAACAGGCTCTGAATTATATAGTTCCATACCAGCTTTTATATATAGTTCTTCCTCTCCTGAAAACATAAATACTATAAGCTGTTCCTTTGGTTTCTGAAAATAAGATTTTACTTGTTCAGGTTTTAACTCTTCAAGCTTCACTTTTAAATCAGCAATATCTTTATATACTATTATTCGTCTGTAATTAAAGCTTTTACGGCCTACTTGAAGTGTGAACGCTATGTCAGCACTATTCGCATTTGGATTGTCATTAATATACTGGAGTAAATTTGATGTCATTTTCTCAAGTGCTGTTTGAGTTTTTGCAGATAATATAAGTAGCTGTAAAGGTCTTTCAGACTTTTGAGAAGGTTCTCTTTCAGGCGCCTCTTCTACAATTACATGTGCATTTGTCCCTCCGATACCAAATGAACTAATACCAGCTCTTCTGGGCTGTCCATCTGATTCCCATTCAGTCAAAGAGTTATTTACGTAAAAGGGACTGTTTAGAAAGTCTATCTTAGGATTTGGCTCTTCAAAATTCAAACTAGGCGGCAATACATTATTTTCTAAGGAAAGAACTGTTTTTATCAAGCTTGCTGCTCCACCTGCCGTAACAAGATGTCCTATATTAGTTTTAACAGAACCTAAAGCACAAAATTGCTTTTTATCTGTATGTGCTCTAAAAGCCTTTGTTAAACCAGCTACTTCAATTGGGTCGCCTAAGTTTGTACCTGTCCCATGTCCTTCTATATATGTAATTGTTTCCGGATTTACCCCTGCCATAGCAATAGCCTCTGCTATACACTCCGATTGTCCGTCTACATTAGGAGCAGTATAACTATTCTTGGATGCTCCATCATTATTTACCGCTGAACCTATAACTACGCCATGTATATAGTCTCCATCTTCTATAGCATCTTCCAATCGTTTTAACACAACAAGTGCAAGTCCACTTCCACTTGTTGTTCCATTAGCCTTTGAATCATAAGCTTTACAATGTCCATCTGCAGAACCTATTCCTCCTTCTTGATAAAAGAATGCCTCATTTCTTGAAACTTGAAAACTTACTCCACCGGCAATGGCAATGTCAGAGTTATAACTTAAGAGATTCTCACAAGCCATATTAACTGCTACCAAAGATGAGGAACATAATGTATTTACATTTATGCTTGGCCCCATAAAGTTCATTTTGTATGACACTTTTGTTGCCAAAAAGTCTTGAGAATTAGCAATCATTATCTTAAAAGTTCCCACATTTTCTACCAGCCCAGGATTTGAATACAGATTTCTTATCATATATCCACTTAATGCAGAACCTGCATAAACAGCAACTCTTCCATCAAAAAGTTCTGAATTATATCCTGCACTTTCCATAGCCTCCCAAGCACATTCAAGAAAAAGTCTATGTTGGGGATCCATAATTTCTGCTTCTCTGGCTGAATAGTCAAAGAAAGATGCATCGAATTTATCCATATCTTCTAATATAGCATCTGCTGCTACAAATCTCGGATTATTGAGTAAATGCTCATCTATACCTAATTTTATTAGGTCTTCTCGGCTAAAAAACTGTACTGATTCTACACCATTATAAAGATTATTCCAAAATTCTTTAATATTCTTTGCTCCCGGGAAACGCCCATTCATACTTATTATAGCAACTGCTCCCATTGATTCATTTTCTTCAAATTTATTCATTTCCTAATTCCTCCCTTTTCTCATTGCCATTTTATTTCTTCTCTGTTTCCTTGCTTCAATCTGTTTATTTACTCTTTTATTTACAACTTCAAACTCCGGCTGCTTTTCTTCCGTGTCATTGCTTAGATATATTGCCAATAAAGAAATAGTTGTATATTTATATAGATCAACTACAGCTAATTGTGTCTCAAAAGCATTCTTAATATTTGAATGAAGTTGTACCAAAAGTAATGAATCTCCACCTAAGTCAAAAAACTCATCATGGATTCCTATTTTATCGATACACAATAGGCCCTGCCATATCTTTGCCAGTTTTCTCTCTGTTTCATTTTTAGGTGGAACATATTCATTTTTCAATTCAGGTCTAGGGTGTAATTCTATTGATGTCGCAGCCTCGTCAATAACATCTTCTATTCCAGGTTGATTTATATATCCAGCCTGATTGATTGCTGTATCTACATCCTTAATTGAATCTATGATTTGTGATTTAAAGCATCCTTTTAGAATCAATGAAAGAGCTTCTTGTCCTTCAACCGGTAATATGCCTTCATTTAAAATACCCTTTGCCTTTTTATTAATCGTTTCTGAAAGGCTGTTTAAAACATCAAGCTCTGATTTTTTACCTTCTTTTAAACTTCCAGCCTTTATATTTGATGCAGCAATGTCACTTACAAGTCTCATTGAAAAATTATCTATTTGTATTAGTCCCTTACCCTCTTTATTAATAATATGAATATCACAGGTTATTACATCTTTTGATTCCGAATTATCTTTATACTGTATATATCCATAGATTTTTTGAGGTAACTTTTCTTTTACAACAAGTTTCTCATATGAAAACGGAAGATAGTTTCCATTACTTGATAATCTGATAGAACCAGTTGCTACATCCAGTAAAGAGGGATGCATTTTATAAGTGGTAAGATCATT
>CAYYEC010000355.1:3294-4608 GCA_964470745.1 uncultured Eubacteriales bacterium
CATTTTTTTCATATACAAACATAACCCTGACAGCATTTATATATTCTGAACCCAATTCTATTTCAGCTATTGCTTCATTATCACCAGTTGAAAACCTCCTTAAAGATCTCCATCTTCCACCAAATCTTATAAATTCTTCACTGGTTTTTCCAACATCTATTTCTTTGTTTAGTTTCAAAAGTAATTGGTTAATATTGAATTCTTTTTCTGATACTTCTGAAGCATTAGCTACCTTTCCTCTGGCATGCTCTTGCCAATTTAATTTTTCACTTTTTTCATTATAAATTCTACTAACTATACGAAAATTATAGCCTTGCTGGATTTTATCTAAGATAGTGAAGACCTCACGTTTTTCATTATAATTTGCTGCCATAGGAGTTAAAAATATTACATCCCTTATCTCAATCTCTTTAGAATCACTTATATCTTCAATTGCAGCTCTTGCCATTTCTAAATAAGTAGTTCCTGCAATAGTTGGTATACCCATAACAAGATGTTCTGATAATGCCCAATCTTTTTCCGGAGTAAGTTCTGACAAGTAAACTATCTTATTGGGTTTGTCCAAGACACGTTTTCCTAAAAGTGGATGTACAATTTCTGAGCCAGCTGCAGATTCTTGTCCGATTTCTACTGCCATACCTATTCCGGGCCATCTATCCCAATTTATTGAAATAACACGTGTGCCAGCCTTTGAATCATACCTATGGGCAAATGCATCTAGAAAAGCATTTGCTGCACTATAATCAATTTGTCCAAAACCTCCAGTTATAGCATTTAGAGACGAACAAAGCAGTAAAAAGTCTATGGAAGCATTTTTAAATACTTCATATAATGCTAATGTTCCTTTAACCTTAGATGCAAAAACTTTTTCAACAGCTTCCTTCTTTTTAAGCTGTATCATTCCTCCACCCGGCAGCCCTGCTGCATGTATTATTCCATCTGTCTTACCAAACTTAGCTTCTATCTTTTCACGAATATTTTTAACTTGTTCTATATCTGTAACATCAGCCTTAAGTGTATAAACTTCTCCACCCAGTTTTTCGCACTTCATTAATCTTTTTATTATTTGTGATGTTTTGTTACTTCCGCTATTGTTTGAGAGCCAGTCATTCCAATCCGCTTTTTGTGGAAAATCCGATCTGCTTATTAATATAAGTTTAGCCTGTGATTCTTTTGCAAGATACTCTGCAAGAACTAAACCCATGCCGCCAGTTCCACCTGTGATTAAATAGACACCTTCTTTTTTAAGAGGTATAGCGTTACGATTTTCTAATTTAATTTTTTCATAATTTTGTGTCCATCTAGTTAATCCCC
>CAYYEC010000356.1:0-4598 GCA_964470745.1 uncultured Eubacteriales bacterium
CCTAGAAATATTAACATAAAATCTTTTGTGTGTTATATATAGTTTGATATTCATTATTGATTGATACTGCGTTCCACATCATAAGATATATTATTTTTTGAAATAAATAAGAAAGGAAATATTTTTTTCAGGCAAAAATGTATCATTCTTCCCTTATAGCGCCTTCCTCCCACATCATTGCGATTTTTCAAGTCAAATGCTCTGGTTAGAAGGTGTCCAAAACCTGAAATTCTCGGTAAAAACCTCATCCAATTCTTTTCAACAAAATTTTGGGTAAGCTTTTTAGGAAGATATGGTAATAAAGTTAAAGCAGTCTGATACTTCTCATATTTTTTATCTGTTCCGCTTCCACCTGATGCAGCAGCTCTGCTTATTATTCCATTTTCAATATTTTCAACATCCTCGGATGAAATCATATTATATTTCAGGGCACTGTCAATAATTGTAGTTTTAGGATAGTAACGCAGCCAGAAAGTTTGTATTTTTGAGGGAGTATGTTCAATAAAAAAATTAATAAGTTCGTTATAATCCTTTTCGTTTAATTGGGGTAGCCCAAATATCACATCCACAACAATTCTGATTTTGGATTTTCTAAATAAATCAATGGCTCTTGCTATATCTTCCTTATTTTCGGGTCTCTTGAGAATCTCTTTTTTAACCCATGGATTTAATGTCTGAATCCCCATTTCCACTTCCCAACAGCCAATGTCTTCTAATATTTGTACTATTTCTTCAGTTACATGGTTTGGATGTATAAATGCCCAAAAAGGTACTCCTATCTCTTTTTTATATCTTCCTCCAAATTCTTTGAGCCAGTTTATATTATAGGTAAAAACTTCGTCCCAGATGCACAAAGTGTCAAATCCGTATTTTTCCTTCCTCATTTTTAACTCATCCAGTACATTTTCAACACTTCTGCGTCTTAAATATTTCTCTTTGTGTTTCCACAAAACTTTTCTTTCAACTGAATTATGGCAGTAGGAACATGAGTGCACGCAGCCTCTTGACGTAATAATGTTATATTCTTTATTAGCATAAGGATTTTGGTTTAAAAATAAATCTGTATCAGGAAAAGGTAAACCGTCCAAGTCCTGAATTAATGATCTTGTTTCATTAATTACTGTTTTACCGTCCACTTTATATCCAATATTTTCTATGCTATTTATAGGCAGCCCTGCATCCAAAGCATTTACCAATTCAGAAGCAGCATATTCACCCTCTCCAATAATCACATAATCTACATAAGGTTTTACCAATACACATTCAGGTACTGCAGTAACATGCGGTCCACCAAAAACAACAGGTATCCCTTCAAATTGTTTCTTTATTCTTTGTGCCATTTCACAGGTCCAGGGATATATATCCGAAACAACACTGAAGAATATTAAATCCGGTTTTTCATTTTTTAGTTGTTCAATAATTCTTTTCTTATAATCAAATATTTTCCCCACTACTTTCATAGAAATAAACAAATCATCAAAGAGCTGGGGATCAAAAGCTAAAAAGGTACTATGTCCGTTTTTTTTAAGCATTGAAGAAATATATTCAATACCCAGATTTTCAAATGCCGGATACAAAAAAGCAATCTTCATAGATATCTCCTCCTTAATTCCTTTTCAATCTATATGTTTCGCACTCAATCCTTTACATCTTAAAATATAATAAGTGGGAAATCATATAACTAAAGCTACATAATCCATAAAAATAATTTTGGCCTATGAAAAATACTAAGTGCGTTATATATATTGGTATCAACCAGAGTTGGAGAATGGTTTTTCAAATGAGAAAAACTTCAACATTAAACCTTTAAATGCTTTAAAATACCTTGGAAGCATTGAAGGTGTACTAATATCTTTTATGTATTTTAAAACTCTTTTAGGATGCAGATAAAACCGTTTATAAGCTTTATTTACAGCTTGCAGAAGGTCTTCTGAAGATAGGTTGTCGTATTCAATAACATCAGATTCACCGTGAAAAAACCTTCTCCAATCCATTGATTTCAGCCATCCATTTTTAACAGCATGGTCAAAAAACTTTGTACCTGGAAATGGAGTCGCCACATAATAGTAGGCATAGTCAATAGGCAGCTTACAGGATAAATCAATAGTTTCATTTATAGTGTCCTTTGTTTCGCCCGGCAGACCAAACATGAAATATCCGATAACCTTAATCCCTACTGAGTTAAAAACTTTAACTGCTTTCCATATATCTTCAATCTTTATTCGTTTGTTTGAGGTTTTAAGTATTGACTCGGAAGCAGATTCTATTCCAAGGGATATAAGCCAGCATCCTGCTTTCTTCATTATTTGCGCAGTCTCCTCATCAATAGTATCAGCTCTGCTGTTTGCCATCCATCTAATGTGAATTTTTTGATTTATAATTTCGTTACACAGTTCATGTACCCATTTTTTTGAAGCAGTAAATGTATCACTTAGGAACATTATGTCATGTATATTGTATTTATTTACTACTTCTTTTATCTCATCTATCAGCGAGGAGAGTGATCGAAATAAAATCCGGTCGTAAAGCATAGGAGAAGTACAAAAGATACACTGTCTTATACAACCTCTTGACGGCTGTATTATTGTAAATGGTTTCCCATTATATGGGAGTTTATAAAATTTGTTATTGATCAAATCTCTTGCAGGAAATCCTAAGCTGTCAAGATGACTTATGGATTTCCCGGCTTCAGTATGGTAAATTTTATCTCCCATTGATAAAACAATTCCCGGAATTTCTTTAAGTCCAGCTTTTCCTGAATTTAAATAAGTTTGACAAATTTTTTTTGACGTAATCTCGGGCTCACTGATTATTACACAGTCAACTGTATTTTCATCACTGCCAACAATATCTTCCGGTCTGGATACAGCATGGGTACCATAAAATATAATAAATGTATCGGGTAGTCTGACTTTTACTTCTTTTGCAAGGTCGAGATCATCATATATTGTTGGTGTAGTGCAATTAATAATAATTATGTCGGGATTATAATTTATAGTTTTTTCTACCATTAAATTATAGTCATTGGAAATTGCTGCATCATACAGCCATATATCTATATCTTTTGAAATCTCACGAATAGATGCAGCTATCTGAGCAAGTCCAATAGGCGGCCATACCCCAAGTCCCGGCAAACTTCTTGCTTGGCATCTGCCCGTACGAATTATAGCAGTATTTGTCCGTGTAACAGGATTAACCAATGCAACTCGCAACTTAACCAAACTCCTTTCCAACATCATTATGTTTCTATGCAAAAAGCATACTTTTAAGCTTGCCAATTGAAAATACTATACAGGATTTAAGCTTACTTATAGAGTTAATATATATCATTGAAGAAATAATAAAACCTATATTAAAATATCAAACCTTTAAGGCTTTTTTTCTTAACTTTACTAAATCATTTTCCGTTAGTTTCTCTGTTCTGATAACAGGCCGGAAATAATTTGAATTTTCTATCTGAGCATTATTTACAATAAGGTTTTTTTCTATATATATTTTAGATATATATGTCCCAGGAAAAGGAGTAACAATATTAAAATCGGTAAGTGCATATTTGAGCTTTTTTGCAAATTTAATGGTTTCATTAACAGTTTCATAGGTATCCCAGGGAAATCCAATCATAAAGTGTAGCAGATTCATTATTCTAAGCTTCCTGCAAAGTATAACAGCATTTTCCACCTGATTCAAGGTTATATTTTTATTGATTTTGGAAAGTATGGTTTTATTTGCACTTTCCACTCCCATTGAAATTGCTAAAACTCCTGCTTTCTTCATCCATGTGAGGCTTTCTTCATCAATACAGTCAATCCTTGTATTGCATGTCCAGCTAATCCTTAATTTTAAATCTGTTATTTTTCTGCACAATTCTATTATCCAGGCTTTATCATAAGTAAAATTATCTGATTGAAAATGAAAATCATAAATTCCATATTCATTTATGCAGTGTAATATTTCATCAACTACCAAATCTACCGATCTATATCTGACTTTATTTCCGCAGGTGAATGGAACCACACAATAAATACAGCTGCTGTTACATCCCCTCCCAACGAGAATATTTGTCCATATTGTGCCTGTATAAGGGTTTTTATATAATTCATTTTTTATAAGATCCCGTCTTGCAAAAGGCACACTATCCAAATCAATTACATTTGGTTTTTTATTCCTTTTAATTGTGTCATCATCCCTAAATACAATGCCGGAAATTTCACTCAGCTCTTTACCGAAGGCTATTTCCCTTACAACGGCTTCTTCATCTCTTAAAACAACAACATCCAATTGAGGATATTTTATAAGCAGTTCCTCTCCTTCTGAGTAGAATACTGCTCCTTTAGCTACAGTGATTATATCCTTATTATAATCTTTTGCAATTTTGCATGCTGTAAGATCAGCATTTACGGTAAAGGTAGTTGTATTTATCATTAAATAATCCGGCTCAATATACTTTAAATCTTCTAAAAATGTTGTCCATGTTCCATTTTCAGCAGGATAGTCTTTTATATGACATTTACAGGCAGGAGTAATTAAGCCTGCAATATAGCATAAATCCGTAGGAGCTCTTAATGCTGAAGCAAGTACTCCATTAACAGGAGCCTGAC
>CAYYEC010000357.1:0-4581 GCA_964470745.1 uncultured Eubacteriales bacterium
GTCTTATACTTCTGGATTTTCTAAAAAATAATTGAGTACCAAGCTTTTCTTCAAGGTTCTTAATTGATTGACTTACTGCTGATTGAGAAATAAATAGGTTTTTTGCAGCTTGAGAAAAGCTTTCTTCTTTTGCTGCAATATAAAATATTTTGTAAAGTTCAAAGTTTATATCCATAAGTACTCCTAATGTTTACTATTAATATTATTAATTTTACTTATTTGGCTTCTTGGAGTAAAATAAAAGAAGTAAAAACGAATAGGCTCGATGCCCATGAGTTTTTATTAATAGTATCATATTATAATAAAAGTGTAAAATGTAAAAAATAAGAATTAAAAATGTAAAATAATTATTGAAAAACATATAGAAATGGAGAAAAATTTATGAATAATGTTAAAAGAGTTTTTGTTGAAAAGAAAAAAGGATTTGATGTTGAAGCACATGGTCTATATTTAGATATTAAAGAAAACCTCTCCATAAGTGGACTAGAAAGTGTTAGAATTATTAATAGATATGATTCAGAAGGACTGGCTCAGGATGAGTATGAAAAAGCAAAGACATCAATCTTTTCAGAACCTCCTGTAGATGATGTTTATGATGAAAAAATTGAAATAAATTCAGAAGATAAAGTAATAGCCATTGAATACTTGCCTGGACAATATGACCAAAGAGCGGATTCAGCTTCTCAATGTATTCAGATTTTAACACAGGGTGAAAGACCAAAAATAAAAGTTGCAAAATTAATAGTCTTAAAAGGAAAAATCTCAACTGATGAATATGAAAAAATAAAAAATTATTGTATTAACCCAGTTGAAAGTCAGGAAGCCTCATTAGAAAAGCCTGATACATTGGACACAGAGGTTGAAGTTCCGGAAGATATTAAGGTGTTAGAAGGATTTATATCAAAGGACGATGATGAATTAAAGGAATTTATGAATGATATGGGATTTGCAATGTCCTTTGAAGATTTAAAATTCTGCCAGGAATATTTTAGAGATACTGAAAAAAGAGACCCAAGAGTAACTGAATTAAGAGTTATAGACACATACTGGTCAGATCACTGCAGACATACTACATTTTTAACTAATCTTAATAAGGTTGACTTTGAAAATGGAAAGTATTCAAATTTGATTAAGTCTGTTTATAATGAGTATATAGAATCAAGAAAATATGTGTACGGAGATAGAGAAAAAGATATCTGTCTTATGGATATAGCTACAATTGCAATGAAGGAATTAAGAAAAAAAGGTAAATTAGAAGATCTTGATGTTTCTGATGAAATAAATGCATGTAGTATATGTGTTGATGTAGATGTTGATGGAAAGACAGAAGAATGGCTGGTAATGTTTAAGAATGAAACACATAACCATCCTACAGAGATTGAGCCTTTTGGTGGGGCAGCTACATGTTTGGGAGGAGCAATTCGTGATCCTCTATCAGGTAGATCGTATGTTTATCAGGCCATGAGGGTTACAGGAAGTGGAGACCCTAGAACAAAGGTTGAGGACACAATACCAGGTAAGCTTCCTCAGAGGAAAATCACAACAGGTGCTGCTCACGGATACAGCTCATATGGTAATCAGATTGGTCTTGCAACAGGTCAGGTAGCAGAAATCTATGATAATGATTATGTTACCAAAAGAATGGAAATTGGTGCTGTTATCGGCGCCGCTCCAAAGAAAAATGTTGTAAGAGAAGAGCCAAAGGATGGAGATATAATAATTTTATTAGGTGGAAGAACAGGCCGGGATGGTTGTGGCGGCGCAACCGGATCATCTAAAGAGCATACGGAAGAATCTTTGATGACGTGTGGAGCAGAAGTACAAAAAGGTAATCCACCTACAGAAAGAAAGATACAAAGATTATTTAGAGATGAAAAAGTAAGTAAAATGATAAAAAGATGTAATGACTTTGGTGCAGGTGGTGTTTCCGTTGCTATAGGAGAATTGGCAGATAGCCTGGAAGTAAACCTTGATGCAGTTCCCAAAAAATATGAAGGCTTGGATGGAACAGAATTAGCTATATCAGAGTCTCAGGAGCGTATGGCTGTTGTTGTTGAAAAAGAAAATGTTGAAGTATTTATAAAAACTGCAAGAAGGGAAAATCTGGAAGCTACTGTTGCAGCTAGAGTTACAGATAATAATAGACTTAGAATGGTCTGGAGAGAAAATACAATAGTTGACTTGAGCAGGGACTTTCTGAATACCAATGGTGTTAGACAAAATACTGATGTTTTTGTAACAAATCCGGATGAGAATGAAAAGTATTTTGAGAAAATTCCATATGAAATTGAAAGCTGCTTAAAAGATTTGAAAGAAGCATGGTCAACGAATTTAAAACAATTAAATGTATGCAGCCAAAAAGGGTTGGTAGAAAAATTTGATAGCACAATAGGTGCAGGAACAGTAACAATGCCATTCGGCGGAAAATATCAGTTAACCCCAGCTGAGGGAATGGTTGCAAAAATTCCCGTGTTAAATGGAGAGACTTCAACAGGCACAGTTATGACTTTTGGCTACAACCCATCCATTGCAAAGTGGAGTACATTCCATGGTGCTGTTTATGCAATAATTGAAGCTGTTTCAAAGGTTGTTGCTATTGGAGGTAATTACAAGAATGTAAGACTAACCCTTCAGGAATATTTTGAAAAACTGGGTAAGGATAAAAAGAAATGGGGCAAACCATTTAGCGCATTATTGGGAGCGTACTATACTCAGATGAAGTTAGGTACACCTGCAATTGGCGGCAAGGACAGTATGTCAGGTACATTTAAGGATATGATTGTACCTCCTACTTTAGTAGCATTTGCTGTAGAAACAGCAAATGTTGGTAAAGTTGTTTCAGCCGAGTTTAAAAATACAGGAAGTAAAGCAGTATTAGTGAAACTAACTCGTAATGAAAATGAGCTGCCTGATTTTGATAGACTTGATACTACTTATACTAAAATACATGAACTGATACAAAATGGAAAGGTTTTAGCATCAAGTACCATAAAAACAGGTGGTATAGCAGAAGCAATAAGTAAGATGTGCTTTGGTAATATGACAGGTTTTGAATTTGATAAAGAGATAGAAGCTAAAAAACTTTTCTTACCTGATTATGGCTCTTTAGTATTGGAAATAAATAATGAAGAAGATATAGAATTGCTGTTAAAAGATTTGGATTATGAAATTCTCGGTAGTACGATTTCAGAAAAAGTAATAAAAGTTAATAATATAGAAATGAAATTATCTGACCTTCTGGCTGATTGGGATGAGCCTCTTGAAAAGATTTTCCCAACTAGAGCGGAAAATATAAAAGAAGAAGCAAAACAATATGAATATACAAAATTCAGATCAATAAAATCAAGCTTTGAGATAGCAAAACCTAGAATATTCATACCGGTATTTCCCGGGACTAATTGTGAATATGATACTAAAAAAGCATTTGAAAAGGCTGGAGGTATAGTAGATACTTTTGTTATAAATAATCTTTCAGCTAAAGAAATTGAGAATTCAATTGATGAAATGGTTAAGAAAATAAACAATTCTCAAATAGTAATGATTCCTGGTGGATTTAGCGGTGGTGATGAGCCGGATGGTTCTGGTAAATTTATTGCAACAGCTTTTAGAAATCCAGTAGTTAAAGAAGCTGTAATGAATTTACTGAAAAACAGAGATGGACTGATGCTTGGTATTTGCAATGGTTTTCAGGCCCTTGTAAAATTAGGTCTGGTTCCATATGGTGAGATCAGAGATTTAGATGAAAATAGTCCAACATTGACATTTAACACAATTGGACGTCACGTTTCATGTATGGTAAATACAAGGATTACTTCAGCAATTTCTCCTTGGTTTAATAATGTTCATGTTGGTGATATTCATTCTATAGCAGTATCTCATGGTGAAGGTAGATTTGTAGCTAATGAGGAAGTGCTTAAGACAATGGAGGCAAATGGACAGATTGCAACTCAATATGTTGACTTAAATGGAAATGCTACTTATGATATAAGATTTAATCCAAACGGATCAATTGATGCAATAGAAGGCATAACAAGTCCGGATGGAAGAGTACTTGGTAAGATGGGGCATTCTGAAAGAATAGGAGCAAATGTAGTAAGGAACGTACCTGGTGAGAAGGATCAAAAGATTTTTGAAGCAGGGGTTGGATATTTTAAGTAAACTTAATAATGTTTAGGTAGGGGCTGTTGCAAAATTGAGTGAAATTGAGACTGTAGAAAGTTACGTGTAAATTAAACGTAAACTTCCTACAGCTTTTTTTATGGGTAATGAAAAACCTGTAGGGTTTATGGTAAAAATTACTAATACAACTTACAGGAGGAATAGGAAATATGAACGAACAAGCAATTAACTATCAAGAGGAAATTAAGAAATGTAAAACTATGGATGATGTTATGGGAAAGAATGGCTTAATGCAAAAACTATTAAAGGATGTTATTCAAAATCTTCTAGAAGCTGAAATATCAGAGCATCTAGGATGAAATAAGTATTTAATGACCTTAAAAGCAGAGGGATAGAAGATATACTCTTAGCTTGTATTGATGGACTAAAAGGATTTCCGGACGCAATAAATGCAGTCTTTCC
>CAYYEC010000358.1:0-4567 GCA_964470745.1 uncultured Eubacteriales bacterium
CTCCAAAACAGATTCAACAGTATTTGGGGAGGCTATCGGGACCACTTTTAGATAGAATAGATATTCATATAGAGGTAGCATCTGTCAAATATAAAGAACTTGAAAGTAATAAGAATGAAGAAAAATCAAGCACTATTAGAGCTAGAGTAAATACAGCAAGAAAAATACAATTGGAAAGATATAAAGGACTTAACATATATTCCAATTCTCAGCTGCAGCCTTCTATGATGGACAAGTTTTGTATGCTTGATGACAAGGGTAAAATATTAATGAAGAATGCTTTTGATAAGCTAGGATTAAGTGCAAGAGCTTATAATAGAATACTTAAAGTTTCAAGAACCATAGCAGATATGGAATCAAGTGAGGATATTAAAGCAAATCATATTGCTGAGGCTATACAATACAGGAGCCTTGATAGGAAATTCTGGAATATGTAATTATATAAATCGCAAAAATGAAACGATATATGAATAATTGGATTTTTGCCATAAGAGCTTTTGGTAATATAAGCGCACAAAAATAAAATGCAAAATCTTTTGTGCGTTATATATAATTTGAATTTAAAAGTAATAAGATATGAGCTTCATACATATCTTATTACTTTTAAACTGAATTCTAATAATTAATATACATAAACCATTTTACCTATTCTGGCTGTAATAGGTTTAGACCAAAGCCATTTGTTTGTTGAACTATCATCAAAATAGTATAATGCTCCATTTGATGGATCAACATTCTTAAGGGCTTCTTGAGCTGCTTTCTTAGCATCAGTGGATGCTGGTTTGTTTATCCAACCATTTTCAACAGGTGTAAACTGATAATAACTATTGGATTTTTGATAAATAACCGAACTAATGGTATTTGGAAAACGTGAATCTTTAATTCTATTAAGTACAACGGCGCCCACGGCGACTTTTGCATTATAAGGCTCACTTTCAGCTTCAGCAGTAATTAGGCGGGCTAGCAGGTCAATTTCAGTGTTACTATATGAGGAATTAACATTGTATGTATTTTGGCCTGTAGAACTTGTACTTTCTGAACTAGTTTGTGGAGTATTAAGCTTTTGCCCAATATACAAGTAATCATCCCACTCATTATTAGCACGCTTCATCCAAGATAGAGAAACATTGTATCTTTTACTAATTAGATAAAGTGTATCTCCACTTTTTGCAGTATATACTTGTGAAGGAACAATTAATGCTTGATTTGGATTAATGGTAGTGCTGGAAAGATTATTATCTTTCATTATAGTGCTTTATGTAGAATTGAAAATCTTGCCGATTTCATAAAGTGAGTCTCCTGCAACTACTGTGTAAGTGCCTGCGTGAACTGTTATGTTCATTAATAGAGTTAAGGACAGACCAATTAGAAGACCTGTAGCCTTTTTAATCTTTGACATATGCTATTTTACCCCCTTTTGCCTCCGAAGTTATATAGTTTAGGTTTATGAAGAGTTAATAATGAAACTAATTTTATTAGCGAAATAGAAGCGTTTCCGCTAATAAAATTAGCTGTGTCTAATCATAAACCATATAGCTGACGTGTTAGGGTAAGAGGTACCATACCATATTTGGTTTCACCCCTAATCAATGACTTACTGCCTTTGATTTACTATTGCGTCCTCCGTACTCCTTATTAGGAGATTCGGCTGTTGTTTCTTATTATGTTAACAAAGTTATGTTAACTAGTCCAGAGGCAAAAGTTGGAATAAAAACATAAAGTGGTTGAGACTACAGGTTTTTATTACTTTGATGTAATTTAAATATAATAAATTAAAGCTTATAGAGATATATTATGGTTGTTTTTTTTGAAAAATTTATTTCCTAAGAAGTAGCCTATAAGTGTAATTAGTAAAGGTAAAAGTATATTGAATAAAATAAATATTATTTCATTGTTTCCATATTCCAATTCTTAGATTTGTTGAATTAAGATATTAAAAAAGGTCAATTCGTAATAAAATAAAAATTGACCTTTCTGGATCTGTTAACAAAATTTCTAATAGAAAACTTCTATTTTAGAATCAGTATACTATTCTTTACTATATGAAATTTTGTTGAGAATTAATAAAAGCTACCCAAGGAAATCTTCTCTTTGAGGAGTAAAAACATCAACAATAATTGAATCTTCTTCAAGCGCAGTTACACCATGAGGTATGTTAGGTGGGATATAAACACTATCTCCAGTCTTAATAACTTGCTTATCTCCATCTAAATTAAATTCAAAACTTCCTTTTGAAATATAACTAACTTGTTCATGTGGGTGAGTATGCACTGTACCAACCGAACCTTTTTTAAATGTAACTTCTACCATCATCATAGTACCTCCGGTGCCAAGAATTTTACGAGTTACGCCTTCTCCGCAAACAGTAGGTTCTAATGAATTATTTTTTACAAACATTTTTAACACATCCCTTTCTATATTCTAAAAATACTAAACTTGCAAATTTTATTATAATACTAAATTCTATAACTAATTAACAAATTATGCAAGAGAAAATTCAAACACATACAAATTCATGTTATTGTAGGTATTTACTACAATATGATATAATATAGACAAATCTCGAAAGAGGTGGATTAGGGGATATGTGTTTTATAAGTATATTATTGAAAGGAAATATGCATGACTATAAAATTGCCGGATGAAGTTGAATTTATAATAAACAAAATCCATTTATCTAATTTTGAAGCTTTTGTTGTTGGTGGATGTGTTAGAGATAGCATACTTTTAAAAACCCCGAAAGACTGGGATATTTGTACTAGTGCAAAGCCAGAACAGATAAAAAAGATTTTCGAAAAAACTATTGATACTGGGATTAAGCATGGAACGGTCACAGTACTTGTAAATAAAATTCCATTTGAAATTACAACCTATCGAATAGATGGTGAGTATATAAATAATAGGAGACCAAACAAGGTAGAATTTACAGCGTCAATAAAAGAAGATTTGAGTAGAAGAGATTTTACAGTTAATAGCATGGCTTATAATAAAAAAGAAGGACTTATTGATTTTTACAGTGGACAAAACGATTTGGAAAATAAAATTATAAAATGCGTAGGCAACCCCCAAAAAAGATTTACGGAAGATGCTTTAAGAATGTTAAGAACTATTCGGTTTGCATGTAAACTTGGATTTGAAATTGAGAAAGATACATTTGATGCAATTATTTTGTGTAAAGATTTAATAAAAAATATTTCTCAAGAGCGCATTACAAGTGAACTTAATGGAATTCTTTTACATAACGTTGAGTTAGGTATGGAACTTTTAATAAAATCTGAATTACTTGAAATTATCTTACCGGAGTTCATTGAAACCTTAAAATGCGATCAGCAGAACCTTTACCATATTTATACTGTTGGCAATCATATTATAAATGCAGCAGAAAAAATAGAAAGTACTCTTTATTTAAAATTGACGATGCTGCTTCATGATATCGGAAAACCCGTATGTAAATCAATTGATAAAAATAGTGTAGGTCATTTTTATGGCCATAGCAAAATTTCAGCAGATTTAGCTTCAGATATTCTTAAAAGGATGAAATACGATAATCAAACAATATCAAGAGTTGAAAAATTAATACTTTATCATGATATGCCTGTAGAGCCTACTCAGAAATCTATAAAAAAATGGCTAAATAAACTAGGGCTGAAAACATTTGAAGACTTATTAAAAGTTAAAAGAGCGGATATTGAAGCTCAAAATCCAATATATTTGGAAGAAAGACTTAATATACTACAAATGATATATATGGAGTTAGATAAAGTATTGGAGTCAAAAGCTTGTTTTAGTTTGAAAGATTTGGATATCAATGGTGAAGAACTAATTGAGTTAGGATTTAAACCCGGAAAAATAATAGGGGAAATCCTTAATGAATTAGTTGAAATGGTTATTGAAGATACTAAATTAAATTCAAAAGAAAAACTGATATCCTATGTAAAAGAAAAATATAAAGTATGAAGGCTTTATTATTTATGGGCTTTAATAAACTCAATGAATTTTTTAGCAGCTTTTGAAATTGGCACACTCTTATGTGTGATTATTCCTAAACTTCTATTTGGGAGAGTTTCTATAGTATTAACTTTAAAAAGCTCTCCATTAATAATGGATTTTTCAGCGCTTTGTTCTAAAACATGAGCTACTCCAAAACCTATTTTAGCAAATTCAACTAGTAAGTCTACACTTTCAAATTCTATTTCCGGGATTATATTAATGCTACTTTGATGTAAAAAGTTATCAAAGTTCTTTCTTGTTGAACTATTTTTATCAAGCATAAGCAGGGGATATTCTAATAAATCACCTATAGGTATTTTTTTGTTTTCCAATTCTGAATATTTGTTTGAAGCAACAAATATATCATTTACATCAATGAATTTCTCAACGTAAATACTCTTGTCATGAACAGGTAATGTAATAATTCCAAAGTCTATCAAGCCATTCTTTAAAATAGTTACTATTTGTGAAGATGTTCTGTTTACTAATTGAATTTTGATACTAGGATATAATTCATAAAATTTTTTTAAATATGAGATAAGATGATATTTACATACAGTATCACTGGCACCTATCC
>CAYYEC010000359.1:0-4535 GCA_964470745.1 uncultured Eubacteriales bacterium
GCTCTGGCAAGTCCTATGCCCGTTTGTTTTCTTAATTCTTCTATTACTAAATATATATATTTTTTTTGTGAATTAATTCCAGTTCCTACAGCTGTTCCTCCAATGTTTACCTGTCTAAGTCTTTCCTCGACCTTATATAATCTCCAACGATCTCTTGAAATAGCCTGAGCCCATGCTCCAAATTCCTGTCCCAGCATAACCGGTACAGCATCCTGAAGCTGCGTCCTACCTACTTTTATTATATTGGAAAATTCTTCTTCTTTCTCTTGTAATGCTGTTTGTAAATCAGCAATTAACTCACTTACCGGATTTAGTAGATTTATAGCAGCTATTCTTAATGCTGTTGGAAAAACATCATTTGTTGACTGGGACATATTAACATGGTCCAGTGGATGAACTATAGAATAGTCACCCTTTGTTCCTCCTAAGATTTCAATGGCTCTATTGGCTATAACCTCATTCGCATTCATGTTTGCTGATGTTCCAGCTCCACCTTGAAGACAATCAACAACAAATTGGTCATTTAGCATTCCACTTATTATTTCATCACAAGCTTTAATAATCGCTTCTGCAACTTTTTTATCTAAAATTCCTATAGTTCTATTGGTTATTGCTGCAGATTTTTTTATTACTGCTATTGCCTTTACCAGTTCAGAGTGAATAGGAATACCAGTTAATTTAAAGTTCTCAAATGCCCTCTGGGTGTTTATACCATAATAGACTTCGCTTTTTATTTTCTTTTCTCCAAGTAAATCTCTTTCTATTCTTAAACTCACTTCATCACACTCCAAAATAACTTTGTTATTTTTTAGACATACTTTATTATATACCAAAAATCTTTAAAGAAAAAACAATTTTTTAAAATGTACTATTTATTATTAATATATGCCATAGCACTCAGCAAAACTGTCATTTCACAAAAATACTATTCCCATATTTTGCAAAGATGTGATATACTATATCTAAAAAAAAAGAAAAGGTGATTAAATGATAAAAAAATGTCGAATCTCTTTGAAAAAAATTATAGTTCTGTTCATTTTTCAACTTGTATTTATTAGTTCAATCTTTGTATCAATAGCAGCATCATATGCATCAACTCAGGATAGAGCAGAAGTATTAAATATAATGGGTATTTTGAAAGGTGACGGTAAAGATTTCAATTTAGATGGAACTTTAAATCGAAGTGAGGCAACAGCATTTGTAGTAAGATTATTAGGCCAGGAAATAGAAATTTTAACTAATGGTGACTATTATGTTACATCAAAATTCCCAGATATTGATTTAGAAGCATGGTATGCACCATACGTAGGATATTGCTCATCAATAAATATCGTTAGTGGATATACAGATGGAAATTTTGGTCCAAAAGATAATTTAAGTGAAAAAGCTTTCCTTAAAATGGTTCTAACATCATTAGGTTATGTTTATAATGACGATTTTACTTGGGATAATATATACTCAACTGCATATGATATAGGTTTAGTGACAGATGCAGAATATTATATTAAAACTGAGGACAACTTAAGTTTAACTAGAGGTGAAGTTGTTAACATCATTTATAATGCTCTTGCTGTAAAAAATGATATTGTAACTACAACTCTAATTCAAAAACTAATTGATGAAGGTGTAGTAAATAAAGACATTGCAAGTGCATTTGGATTTGAATTCAAGTTTGATACCCTGGAAGCGTCTATTGAAAATGTAACTTCATCAGATACTCATGAAGTGTCTATTACTATAAATGAATCCCTTGAGGAATTGTCCTCTGAGAACATAGTTATCTTTGAGAAGGACAATCCTTCAGAAAATCTTGATTTTGAGATAAGTTCACAAGAAGATAACGTACTTACACTTGACACTGCCAGACAAACACCCGGTACAAAATATATTATCAACCTGATAGATGTAACTGACTTAGAAAATAATGTGTACAGTTTACTAGAAAGTGAATTTTCAGGATATAAAGCCAAAGAAGTTGAATCAGATTTCTTTAAAATTAAAAAAGTTGAACCTATAAGCAGCAGTACATTATATGTGTATTTTACACAACCAATTAATGATAACAGCTTACAGCCAAATTACTATTCCATACTTGAGTCAGGTGATTCCATTTTAGACGGTAATGTTAGAAATATGTCTATCGGTAAGATACCTTCTGTGAATAATGGAGTTATGATATTTTTAAAAGATGATATCCTTACTGATTCAAGGGAATATCAACTTTCTATTAGTGGAATCCTAACAAGTTCATATGGTGTAAAATTAAATGAAGGTCAAGATGAAGTAATTGATTTTTATACAACTACCTCTGACGAAAAAGATTTAAAACTTAAAAAAATTTCAACATTAAGCAAAAATGTTCTACAGCTTGAATTCAATAAATATATGAATCCGGTTCTTGCAAAGCAAAAATTTAATTTTTATATTACTGATAGTGAGGAAACAGCTATTCCAATATCTTCTTCATCTATATCTGGCTTTGATGATGATAGAGGTAAATTTATACTGATAAAAACAGATGATGAATTTGAAGATTCTACTAAATACAATGTTATGATTAACAACATAACTGATATTTCAAGGCAATATAGTATAACAGAAAAGGAATTTTCATTTACAGCTGATTATAAAACTACAGCTAAATATAAAATTGAAAGTATTGAGCAAATTGATGCAGGTACAATAAATATATATTTTACTACTCAACTTGATCCGGAAAGTGCTCTAAAAAAATCATACTATACCATTGAACGTAGTAAAGACATTTATAATGAAAATCCCTATAAGGTCTATTACGCTCCTGAAGATAACCCTTATATGGTTACATTATTTCTTCCTGAAAATAAGAATTTAGAAACTTCCAAGACATATAATGTAGTAGTAAGCTCTAATTTAAAAGATTATACCGGTAATACCTTATCTAAGGATATATCTTCTTCATTTAAAAGTTCTAAATCTAAAACAGTAAAACCATTTATTGAAGAAGCTGTAATTATCTCTAATGATACAATCAAATTAACTTTTAATAAGGAACTTGCACTCAATATTACAAATATTTTGACTTCAAATTATGCTCTTGAATGTACAGATAACGGAGTAAGTTTCAATAAAGTTCCTCTGAGTGTTAATTATATTGACCCAAAAACTATTATATTGAAATTTGATAATCTGGATTTCTCTTTAGATTATAATATAAGCTTTAATGAATTGATTGACTATACTGAAAATAACAAGTCAACTTCATCTGATGAGGAATCGGTTATAGAAGTAAAACTTGGGGAATAATTGCAATATATTTTAAATAAATATTTAAGACAAAAAAAGAGAGAGATTACTCTCTCTTTCGTCTTCTAGCGTCTGTTTCCGTATCCACCATTGCCACCGTAGTTGTTGTTTGATGGTCTTCTTCTCTGTTGTTTTCTAGCAGCTCTACAAGCTGGACATCTTTGAGGTTCGTTTTCAAAACCTTTTTCCTTGTAGAATTCTTGCTCTCCTTCGCTGAAAATAAAATCCGCATTACAATCTTTACATGATAAAGTTTTATCTGGCATTTGCATACCCTCCTTAATAATTTGGATTTAACTGAATTCTGACTTTTACTCCAAATCATAAGGAGAGAAAATGTTCAAAATTAATTAAATCTACCTAAATGGTTTTCACCATGTAATATTATATCATGGAAAATTTATTATATCAATATAAAATTACACTATTTCCCTATAAATTATAAATATTTCCTTAATGATTATTTATGGGATTGATAAAATTACATGCGTCCTTTTTTCCAGTGGTTTTTAACGCATCAAATTCTAAAATTCAGCAGACTTTACAGTTCTAGGAAACGATACGACATCTCTAATATTTGACATGCCTGTCATATACATTATAGCACGTTCAAAACCCAATCCAAATCCAGCGTGTTTTGTACCACCATATTTCCTTAAATCTAAATACCACCAGTAGTCTTCTTTGCAGAGTGATAACTCTTCCATACGCTTTTCAAGAAAATCCAATCTCTCTTCTCTTTGACTGCCTCCAATAATTTCGCCTACACCAGGTACTAACAAGTCCATGGCTGCTACAGTTTTATTATCATCGTTCATCCTCATATAAAAAGCTTTTATATCCTTTGGATAATCAGTCACAAACACCGGTTTCTTAAAAACCTCTTCAGTAATATATCTTTCATGCTCAGTCTGCAAGTCTTTTCCCCATTCAACCGGGTATTCAAATTTATCCTTATTTTTCTCTAAAATCTTTATAGCTTCAGTATATGTAATATGCTCAAAGCTTGAGTTCAATACATTATTTAATTTTTCGAATAGACTCTTATCTACAAATTTATTGAAAAATTCCATTTCTTCCTGAGCATTATCCATAACATATTTTATTATGTGTTTTAACATATCTTCAGCTAAATTCATATTGTCTGAAATGTCTGCAAATGCAATTTCGGGCTCAATCATCCAGAATTCAGCCGCATGTCTTGCAGTATTTGAATTTTCTGCTCTAAGAGTTGGCCCAAAGGTATATAT
>CAYYEC010000360.1:0-4532 GCA_964470745.1 uncultured Eubacteriales bacterium
TTGGAAGCATACCTTTTCCGGATGTACTGTAACATACTTATTGATTTTAATATAGTTACTTTTTTAATAAATTAAACAAAAAAAAGGAGTAGTAATCTACCCCTTGTAAATGGTTACCAGTTTTCTCATCCTTGTTCTTCTCTCATACAATGTTCTGATTCTACTGCTCCAGGGAAGTCAAAAATCTGTGGTGGGAAAAATTCATCAACCGGGAAATCAATTGAATCGAATAATTCACAAGGATCTTCATCTGTTGAAGCAATACATTCTTTGTTAGGGAAGCAGAAATCAAATGCTGGAATAAGTAATTGAACGAATCTGACAAGTTTAATTATTGAGAAAATCCCTATAGTTGCTACAACTTCTTTCTTGTGGTGATGATGATGTTTTTCACTTGTTTCTTCAGCTTCACCCCTTTCGTCGATGTCTATTGTTGTATCTTCAAGACAACCTGAAATATGTTCCGGTATATCCTCTATTGACAGATCTGCTCTTGTTTTAACTTTGCAGCCCTTTTCAATGATTTTTGCATTCAATGCAATTGGATCTGCTACTTCAATCTTTGAGATTGGTAAATTGTTTTGTTGTAATTTGGATTTTATTGGCTTATCGATTCCATTTTCAACATATGCTGATTTAAATATCTTAACTCCGCCTTCAGAACCAAAAAGAATTACTTTCTTATCAAAAACAACTAAACCCTTTGCAGTATAAATTTTTGTTCCACCTGGTCCAAAATTTTCCTGAACAAAGAAATCTAATGTTACCTTTATGAAGAATTTTACATCAACAGTGTAAAAACCTTTCTTAAATGGAACTTCTTCTACATCAGCAAATACATCTACTACTTCAGCATCTCTTGCCTTTACATTAAAAGCTTTATCTATTAACCACTGAATTCTATGGTCTTTAAACATTACTGGTGCATCTTCTATGCAGTCTTTTTCCCTACAGTGATCATAGACTTTTTCAACTTGAACACATACAGCTTCGCGGATTTTACATAAATCGTCACCATTTATTAATCCTGCAACTACTCTGCCTTTATCGTGACCCATAAGTACATCCTCCTCCATATTAAAATAAAAACATAATTTGTTCTCAATTACATAATATGTGTATTATTTCTTTTGGTGATAATTTGATTAATAATTTAATAATAAATCATTAAAAGTTTCATATATATATATAAGAGTTAATAAAATATCTCTAGATATCGTCAATATATAGGTGATAAAATGTATAGTTATATGAATAGACAATTTCTATTAAAACAAAGTACTCAGGTGGTCCATAATTTTTTCTATGATACAGCTCTTGGGCTATGTCATAGTTCATTGAACAGAAGAAATTTATGGTCAGATCCTATAGTAATAGCTAAAAATTTACACAGAAATTTCTTCGTCAATATAGATAAGCAAGATATTTTTCATGCTGTTTTTCAAGACTTAAAAGGTAATATCAATTATTCATTTGTAGATGGAAGTAATATACAGACACAACCAATCCTAAATAGTAAAACAAGTAATATATATAATAAGCATTTGCATATAATCCCTTTTCAAAATAATATTAATATATTTTTTGTAATTTACCATGAAAATACTATAATTTTATCACATCAAACAATAATAGCAGGAAAAATCAGTCCTCCTAAGGCAATAGATTATGTTATAGATAATGTTAATCCCTATACAGTAATACATGACAGTTCAGAAAATATTTATGTCTTTTATCAGACTTCCGATGGTAATAATTTGCAGATTGGATATAAAAAATATATATCTGCAAAACAAATATGGAATGAATTTATTCCCATAACTCACTATAATGGAAACTGTGAATTTCCAAATGTAATAATTGATAATAATGATATCATGCATATCTGCTACCAGCGCACAGCCGATAAACAATTTGAATTAGTATACCAGCAAAAAATACCAAGTAAAAATATCTGGACAGATGAAATAGTAATACACACTTCAAACTATTCATTTGATGAAGCTTCAATAGTATCTACAGAGAAGAAACTGATAATATATTGGGTAAGAAATGATGTAATATATTATAATTATTCAACAGATATTGGTATGCATTGGAGCAAACCTGCAAGGTACAACTTTAGTTCTGGAAAACAACTCATTTGCTTTAATTTTAAGTCAAATAGTACATATGACCTGAACAAAATTATATGTACTAATATCCCTGGGGTTTTTTTTAATGGCTATAAATTAGCATTTTATCAGGAAAGCTCCACAGATGCAAAAAACTTAACTGGTGATGATCTAAAAAATCTAATATTGGATAGTATGAACTTGCTAAAAGACAATATTGAGGTTTTGAAGGGTTCTAATGTTGAAACAAAGGACAGAGTACATTCAATTGAACAGTTCCAGAAAAAAATGGAAAGAGATATTATTAAATTTCAGGTAAAATATGATGATTATGAAAAAGAAGTAAATAAATTAAGGAGTACTATATTAACACTTAAAGAAGAAATCAATACATTAGTAAAAAAAAATTCAAAGGACATCCAATCCATAAGAGATTTAATTTTGAATGATATTTTAAACTCAGAAATTTTCAAAAAATTAGGTGAAGACCTTTTTAACCTTAAAAGCGAAATGGAAAACCAGAAAAATTTTACTGAATAAAAAAAACAAAACCCGAAATGCCGTATCCCATTATTTTGACACCTAGCCAACGCTAGGTGGGTATTCTGCTAAAAGTTTCATCCTTCCTCCGCCGTTGCAACAGACTTAAGTCTGAAGTCGGAATTAAATTGAGGCCTGAAATCAAAATTCAAACGCCGAACTCCCGTTTCATAAATGTAGGTTCAAAATAACAGGTTTGTCGCGAACATTTCAGGGTTTATTCTTTTTACAAATTCATTATATCATCGCTTCATATTAACTACAACAATTTTAATTTACTTTCAATTAACTTTATAAGGATATATTGCTAATAATCTTTAAATTGCTCGAAATATCAAAATCTAAGTGTTCAATGCTTGTGTTGACAAATTTTAATATATGATGTATTCCTTTATGTCTGGAAATTTAGAAAAGAAAAACAAGCATACTGTCTTAAGATTCAGCACACTTGTTTTTCTAATTGATTTTATGGAGTTTCTAAATACCATTGCTGATTATAGCTTGAACTATTGCTCCATTGTCCTAATGCCGAACCGTTTGAAGTTATGCCCATACCATCCAAGTATAATCCTGTACCAACATTTTTAAATTTATAGTATCCGCCACCAATTGATTCTTGAATCCACTTCTGATTATTACTATTATTGCCTTTATATTGTCCACAATTGGCACCGTTAGATGTACGACCCATTCCATCTAAAAACAAACCTGTTGTGCGGTTTTTAATTTTAACATAGCTTCCTGCAGGCTCAATTATCCACTGCTGATTATAACTTGAATTATCGCTGTATTGATTGCAGTCAGAACCATCATTCGAATATCCGTAACCGTCGATATTTATATTTTTAGCACGGTTACGTATTTGAACATACGGACTGGTTGATGGCACTGAACCGTCATTGATAATTTTAAAGGTTGCATCCTGTTTATCCAAATCCGTACTTATAGTATCTATTCTTAATAAATAATCACTATGTTTTATATATCTGTCAGGAAAATTATATGATTGGAAGGATGTCCAACTGCTATTTGCCAAGCCTGACACCTCTTTAAATGTTGCATCCTGTGCAAATTGACTGGAACCATCATTTTTGGCTAATATAAGTTCGTAATTGTAATGTCTTAAATAATATCCCGGAAAGTATATAGACTGGAATGACACACCGCTTGAGTCTGCAAGACCGGGCACAATCTGCCAATATTGATTTTGTGCTGGAAAAACATTTTCATCAATTCTAGCAACATTACCTTCATTTCTTACATATCTGTTTTGGTAATTATATGATTGTATTTTACTTTTAACACCGTCAACACCGGTTGATGTCAGAGGAATATATGGAATTGTTCCATCTGTATTGTAGTTGAACTTTTCAATATATACAGAACGTCTGTAAGACCCTCCTGAAGGTAGAGCATCACAGTGAGAAATATAATATGAACTACCGTTAAAATCTATAATAGCTGGATGCTGTGTATTTGAATTATTTCCTGCATAGTCGGAAATTATACCTCTGTACGTCCATGGGCCTGTAGGACTTGTGCTGGTCGCATAAGCTATTTGCTCATACCACCCTTTTGCATATATCAAATAATAAAGTGAACCCCTTTTATAAACCCATGGAGCCTCAGCATAACCCGGCAGCTGTGAAGTAACAGTATTTATTGAACCGTTGTATGAGATCATATCACTATTCAGCTTAACATATTTGCATGTGGTATTTCCCCAATACAGATATGCCTGTCCGTCATCATCTATAAATGCTGTAGGGTCAATATCATCCCAGCTAATATTTGTATCTGTAGTCATATCATTTGTAATCAGTGCATGACCAAGTGCATCTGTGAATGGACCTGTAGGGCTGTCAGACACAGCAACTC
>CAYYEC010000361.1:0-4530 GCA_964470745.1 uncultured Eubacteriales bacterium
CCGTTACACCTTTTAATTTTAATGGTGATGGATAAGTTTCCCAGAAGGCTAAAGCTGTGGGACAGTCAAATACAGTGAAAAACTTTTTATAGCTTGGGTAATGGTGGGATATTTGTGAGTGTAATTGGTTCTTTAATGCCGTCGAAGCCTTTATTATTGATTCCCTCCGCCTTACAAGCATGGCAAGATTCCAGTATATATCCATAGGATCAGCATTTGGAAGGGGATCAAGGTTATCAAGTAAAACCTTTGCAACGCACTGGGAGTCGTAAGAATCTGTTTTATGAAGGATTGGAAGCTTTTTTCTCTCATTGTAGCTAAGATTTGAATTGACCTTTTTAACAATGTAGTTTTTCTTTAGTAAAAATACAGCCAGTGACCTTCCTACAGAATTTGTGTCCTCAAGCCCAAATGCAGGAGTAATGCCGTCAACTACATGTTTATCAACCTCTTTTAGTAGCTTTCCAAATGATGAAGTATTGTTGTTAAAAGTAATTTCCCCTAGCTTTTCATTCCAACAGTTGATAATTGAAGCTGTGTGTGTGTTCTTATGTGTATCAACTCCCACATAAATATGTTTCATTTTAGGATGCATAATTTGTGTCCTCCTTATTCTTTTTTCAATGTACAAAATTTCCCCTGCATGGTTTCCGTCAGGATAATCAGCATTCCTAATGTCAGCATAAAGCCCCAAACTTACAGGACTTTGCAATATTAATCGAGCTAGTATTATTCCTTTTAGCAAGGTTTTTACAACTAACACCTAAGATGCCACAAAATATTTAACGCTTCTTTTTGCCGTGCCTTTTGTGAAAACAACAGGCGAAAGGCAAAACTATAGAAGCGGTTAATATTTTGCAAGTCAAGTGGTAGGTATCACTTGTAAAGACCTTGATTTTATTTCATTTGGGGAATGTCGGCAGTACCCATAAAGCATAAGATATGAACCCCTCTTGCAAGATTAATTACAGCCAGTACCATTCCCCAAAAAGTTAAACTTGTTAGCAATGTGAAACAGGCTTCATGTGCCAAACCTTTTTCCATCCCTTATCTTCCATACTGGAAGGTTCATAACACTCCATATTCAATTTAATTCTGTTTTGTTACATTGTCCTAAATTTATCCATTTATTATTGTCAAATGATATTTTTGAAGTCGACGAGAAGAAAATTAATAGATTAATAACAAATGTCAACGACAAATATCGATATAATATGACAAAAAATTACTTTGGAAATTATTTATTCCAAACTTGACAACTTCTATATGAGTAAGATATAATGGTAAAAGACAAAATATTTCCAAAAAAAATGACAGGAAATGTTATATTACAGAATAGTTTTAAGGAAATATTTTTAACAAGTGGACTGTAATGTATATTTTTTGTGAATATGGATCGCAAATATATGAAATGAATTTATAATGGTATGAATAAAACCATAAAAAAGAAGTGTTATAAACTACTGGTTTAATAATATAATACAGTATATATTAAAAATTATTGATTTCATTATCAAATCTTTCCTTACCTAAAGTGAAATTTTTAGGCTGAGTAAAATTTTTATATTTACAGTAATCTTTATGAAATTAAAAAAGATTAGCTGTGTAATATAAAAAGGCATTAAGTATAATAAAGTGAAAAATTCTGAAAGGTATCAATCGTCGCCTATGTCGCGTTGAATATCTGATGATGTCATAGGTAGATAAGCTTTGTAGCATTAATTAAGGTGTGAAAGGGCGAAGCTGCATCTTGATTGGAGAAGAATGGAAATGAGTAATTGGTTTGTTTTTCAAGTAGAAACAGGCAAAGAAGATATTGCTTGTGATTTCTTAAATAAGCTGCTCAATAGATAATTTTCCAGTAGGAATTGATATTGAGCAAATTAAGCCAATTGATATGAGAATTGCAGAGTGGTTCTTCTCGAAAGAAGAAGTAAAAAGTCTTATGGGTAAATGCATTTTTGAAAGAGAATCTTATTTCTACGATTTGTGGACATTAAAGGAGAGTTTTATCAAACTAATTGGAAAAGGGTTATCAATGATATCGGATTCTTTACTATAAGTGTTAACGAGGATGATATCACTTTTCATTCTATAAATGAATCAAATGATTATTATTTTAGACAGTATAATATTGATAAAGAGTACAAGATGACTGTATGTTCAATAAAAAAGAATTTACATACAGGTATAGAAATACTAGCAATTATTATGTGAAGTTACTCTGGCAGAGTTGTTGTACGGTTTATCTTTCTCAGTATGGCATCAATAACTGAGTGAAGTCATATGAGGATTTTATTGAACCTGTTACGTTCACAAAGCTTTGGAAACAAGTTGTTAAAATTCCTTTTGCAATAGTTATACCAAGCATTTTCAGAATAAATTGTAAGTAACTCACCCATGATACTGATTGTTATAACTTCACTATCACTCAACAATGATTTAGGATTGTTTCGGTGGTTCTGGATGTGTTTCGGAATAATTGCCTTGTAAATATCATCAATTATTGTATAAACTGCAATAATAAAGTCTTTTAAATCTTCAATTGTATTTATACAATGGTTATATTCCAGCATATTCGTTACTCCTTATCTTTAGTAAACTGTGGTGAGTTCCTATAGATAAGTCGGTAATATGTGCTGGATTTATTATACTTTGTCAATGTTCAACCATATAGCATAAAAGGTTAATTTAAGGAGATATAAAAATGGATAAAATAAATATGCGCCAAAAATTGGAACTTTTCAATGAGTATTGGAGCCCAAGAATTTTAGGTGAAGTTAATGATTTGTATGTTAAGGTTGCAAAACTTAAAGGTGAATTTATATGGCATAACCATGAAGATGAAGATGAAATGTTCTATGTTCTAAAAGGACAGCTTCTTATAAAGTTTAGGGACAGAGATATTATTTTAAGCGAAGGGGAATTTATTATTATTCCAAAAGGAGTTGAACATATTCCTGTTGCCGAAGAGGAAGTACATGTTATGTTAATTGAATCAAAAACAACTTTAAATACTGGAGATGTGAGAAATGAAAGAACAGTGGAGAAACTTGAAAAAATTTAGGAATTCTATAAGCAAAAATTAACTTGTAACAATCATAATCTAAGTCATTTGTACAAAACTTAGGTAATTAAATATCTGAACCAATAATTATAGAATAATAGACAGAAGGGAGTTAGGTATGGAAGACAATACTAATAAAAGGATTATTCGAAAACTCAATAAGATTTTAACAGAAAATACTCCGGTTTTAGAAGCAAATGAGCATATATTTTCAAAACCAAAAGCGGTTGATTTCTGGTCCATTAATATTAATAATGAACCAGGGGAGAAAATGATAATATATCTCCGCTCGGATGTAGGATGCAGCCATGGAGTCAAAACAGGCGGTTGCACCGGGTGTAAACATTGGAAACTTGGAACAGCAGGGCAAAAGCTCAATTATGATGATATGTATATCAAACAGTATCAATGGGCTGTTAATGAATACGGTGTAAAACCGGTAGTAAGTATTTTCAATGAAGGCAATCTATTAAATTCTGAAGAAATTCCACATTCACAGTTGCTCAATATTATCCAGGACTTATCAATACGTGGGGTTAAAAAGCTAATCATTGAAAGCAGACCTGAATACATACATGAAAGCATCCTTAAAGATATAAAAAATGTGAGTGGTGCAATGGAGATAGAAATTGGAATTGGACTTGAATCACAAAATGATTTTATCAGGAATGAATTATTTTTGAAGGAAATTGAATTAGCTGATTATAGTAATGCACTTTCCTTAATTTCCAAAGTTGGCTTAAGGTCACTAATGTATATAATACTTAAACCGGCATTTTTGAATGAAAGCCAGGCTGTCAGAGAAACTATTGACTCAATAAAGTATGCATTTTCTGCAGGAGCAAATGTAGTTTCCATAGAGCCGCTCGGAGTTGAACCACATACGATAACTGAACTTTTGTACAATGAAAAGCTTTATGAACTTCCGAAATTATGGAGCGTATTAAAATGTATTAATGAAACATACATGCTTGGAGAAATCAGAATTGGTGGCTACCAGTATGAACCAAGACCTACTATCTACCCCGGTAACTGTGACAAATGTACAGAAAAGTTTATTCAAAAAATTCATGAATGGAATTCAAATTATGATATTTCATCTTTGAACAGCATATCTTGCTCATGTTATAAAGACTATGAAAAAATGCTTTCCCAGTTGGACTCTACAATAGATGAAAATTCATTAAAATTGATGTTAACTGACTTTTTGGAAAGACATATGGGAAAAAAATCTATTTAAAATTTTATGGAGATATGATTAATATGATAAATGAAACTAGTTTAGTAAGAGAGAGCTTGAAAGATATTTGGTGTACAGTATTGGGCGTAAATGAAGTGTCTGGCCAGGATGATTTTTTTAAAGTAAGTGGCGATTCATTATTGGCCTTAGTTGTTATTGAGCAGATAAAACAACGTCTTGGTTGGGATATTAATCTGGGTGATTTTTTGGCATTCCCCACCAT
>CAYYEC010000362.1:0-4516 GCA_964470745.1 uncultured Eubacteriales bacterium
GCGTGAAGTCCTTTTCAGCAATTTTCTGGAATCCCATGGCTGCCCCTTCTTTTGTACGCCATCTTTTATCATTCATTGCAATCTTGAACTGGCTCATGATAAGGTTTTTAGTATCCTCATCTGAATAGCAATAATGTGAACCTAAAGACAGGATACCACAGAAAGTCAGATACTCTCTAGGATTATTAGTCGGTGCTTCCTCTGCAGGTATATTTACCCATTGGATTAGCAAATCCAACAATTCCCTACTAACGGATTCTTTTTCAAAGCACTCCGCAAATTTAAAGGCCAGAGTCAGATTCCCTCTTGGACCGGGTAAATTGGAATTTGCGGTTAGATAATCTTCAATTTCCTTAAATCTTTCTGGGAAACCAAACAAAGGGATAATTTTTTCAATGACATCATATTTTTCCATTATATTAACCTCCTCTCAATATTTAACTTAATTTATCCTTTGTGATTTTTTTATACTCTAATTGCTTCTTTTATCATTTTAAACTATAATTTTACATTTGTAAATGAATTTATATATAAAAATCAATAATTATTTCCTTTCCATTTGATATATTATTAATAAATATTTACTTCACATTAGAAATTTAATTCGTAGATTGACATATTAATGGGATACACTTCTTCCATTTTAAATCTGTGCAAAACAAATAAAGGCAAATACTCTACAAAAGAATATTTACCTTTATTTTTGATCCATTAACTATATATTTTATAATATTCTCTTACGAAGCTTTTGATTTGGTATAAACATCAAATCCTACAGCTAATAATAAGACAATCCCTCTGATAGATTGCTGCATATCGATACCTACACCCAATAATGACATTCCATTATTCATAACGCCCATTACAAGACCACCAATTATAGCTCCCATTATTGTACCAATTCCACCTGCAGTTGATGCACCACCAATGAAACAGGCGGCTATCGCATCCAACTCAAAACCTTGCCCTGCTCTTGGTGTTGCTGCATTTAATCTCGCAGCAAAAACAATACCTGATAGTGCAGCTAAAACTCCCATATTTACAAAAACCCAGAAAGTCAGTCTTGCTGTCTTAACACCAGATAATTTTGCTGCCTTTTCATTACCGCCCAGAGCATATAGATGTCGTCCGAGAACTGTCTTTTTGGTTACAAACGCATAAAATGCTATTAAAATAAACAGCAATACCAAATTATTAGGAATTCCCTTATATACTGCCAGTGCGTAGGTAAACATATTAACCACAACTACAATAGCAATAATTTTCGCTAATAAAAAGCCAATAGATATTGTTTCAAAATTATACTTTTTTTGTACTTTTCTATTGTACAATTCATAGATTACATAAGCAGCTGAAAAAATAATTCCAATAAGAAGTGTCGTTATATGCAGATTTGTTCCACCAAACAAGTCTGGTATAAAGCCTGTGCTTATCATTGTAAACTCTTTTGGGAACGGCGAAAGAGTCTGGCCATTTAAAATCGTCAAAGTTAATCCTCTAAATATAAGCATACCTGCTAGCGTAACAATAAATGCAGGTATCCTTGCATACGCAATCCACCACCCTTGAAAAGCTCCTGCAAGTGCTCCAACTAAAAGTGCTAATATTATTCCAACAAAAGCAGGCATCTTATTAGTCACCATGAAAACTCCTGAAACAGCTCCAACAAAAGCTGCTAATGATCCAACTGACAGGTCAATTTGAAAAGCAACAATAACTAACAGCATACCAATTGCCAATACAAGAATATAGCCATTTTGTAATATCAGGTTTGTAATATTCAATGGTTTTAATAAAACTCCCTCACTTGCAATTTGGAAAAACACTATTATTGATATTAATGCTATTAACATACCATATTGCCTAATATTATTTTTAAATATTTGTTTCAACGTATACATTTCTTACCTCCTGTTTATGGCTAATAACATATTTCATTATTTTTTCCTGTGAAGCATCTTCACGGTTTAATTCTCCGCTAATCTTTCCTTCACTCATAACATAAATACGATCACACATCCCCAATATCTCAGGAAGTTCTGATGAAATAATAAGTACTCCCTTACCTTCTGAAGCTAATTGATTAATAATCGTATATATTTCATACTTGGCCCCTACGTCAATACCTCGTGTTGGTTCATCCAGAATTAGAATCTCAGGTTCTGTAAAAATCCACTTGCTAAGAACAACTTTTTGCTGATTCCCTCCACTTAAATTCACTGTTTTTTGCAAAATGCTCGAGCATTTTACATTCATTTTCTTCCGGCAATTTTCTGCTTCAAGAATTTCTTGGTTATCATTAACTATAAATCTTTTGGATATCCTTTTTAGGTTAGCTAATGAGATATTTCTTTTGATATCATCAATTAAAATAAGTCCGTAATTCTTTCTATCTTCTGTGACATATGCAATTCCATAGTCTATAGCTTTATTTACAGTAGTTGGAAATATTTCACAACCATCCTTGTATACATGTCCACTAATTTTCTTACCATATGATTTTCCGAATATGCTCATGGCCAATTCTGTCCGACCTGCCCCCATTAGACCAGCTATACCTACAACCTCACCTCGCCTGATATTAAAACTTACATTATCTATTATTTTTCTATCTTCATGTAGCGGGTGGTACGCATTCCAGTTTTTCACCTCAAATATAACATCCGCGATCTTACAATCCCTTTGGGGAAAGCGGTGGACTAAATCTCTGCCTACCATCCCTTTTATGATTCTATCTTCTGTTATACCATCTTTTTTTACATCCAAAGTTTCAATTGTTGCCCCATCACGCAAGATCGTGATTGAATCTGCAACTTTGGAGACTTCATTTAATTTATGTGAAATAAGAATAGATGATATTCCCTGTACTTTAAATTCCAATAACAAATTTAATAAATTTTCACTGTCATCTTCATTCAGAGCAGCAGTAGGTTCATCCAAAATTAATAACTTTACTTTTTTGGATAGAGCTTTTGCAATTTCAACCAACTGCTGTTTACCCACTCCAATATTGGTAATAAGTGTACCAGGCGCCTCAATAAGCCCAACTTTTTTTAATAGTTCTCTGGTATGTGTAATAGTATTATTCCAGTCAATAACACCATTTGTTGCCTGTTCATTGCCTAAGAATATATTTTCTGCAATAGACAAATATGGTATTAGTGCTAGTTCTTGATGTATAATTACAATTCCAAGTTCCTCACTTTGCTTAATATCTTTAAACTCACATACTTTTCCTTCAAATAAGATATCTCCAGTATATGACCCATGAGGATATACTCCACTCAGCACTTTCATCAAGGTTGATTTTCCAGCACCATTTTCTCCAACAAGCGCATGGATTTCCCCATCCTTAACTTTAAAATTAACATTATTCAGTGCCTTAACACCTGGAAATGTCTTTGTAATATTCCTCATTTCCAAAATGGTATCCGCCATCTAACCTCAACCCCTTACCTTGTAATTACCAAAATCTACATCTAATAAAAGAAGTATTATTTTAAGTAAATTCGTAAATAAATAGTTTAGTGATGGCTTAAAAGCTCTCACTAAACTATTTATTATAGAACAGTTTGCTGTTATTATTTCAACTTTTCCTCTGTGTAGTATCCAGAATCTATCAATTCTTTTTTGTAGTTTGTCTTGTCAACTGCTACCGGTACTTCAAGATATGAAGGAACAACCTTTACACCGTTGTCATATGTCTTTTCATCGTTAACTTCCGGCTTTTCTCCTTTTAAAACTGCATCTGTCATAGTAACAGCTCTCTTAGCCAATACTCTTGTATCTTTAAATACAGTTGATGTCTGTTCACCTGCAATAATGGATTTAATTGAAGGTACTTCAGCATCCTGACCAGTTACAACAGGCATTTTAAGATCACCTGAACCATAACCTACAGCTTTTAATGAAGAGATAATACCTATACTTATTCCATCATATGGTGACAATACAGCATCAACTTTATCTGAAGAATAGTTTTTACTTAGAAGATTATCCATTCTTGCTTGTGCTGTTTCACCGGACCATCTTAAAGTAGCACATTGTTTCATATCCATTTGTCCACTTTTTACAACCAATTTACCAGAATCTATATAAGGTTTTAAGATAGACATAGCACCATCGAAGAACATGTAAGCATTATTATCATCTGGTGATCCACCAAATATTTCAATATTGAAAGGACCCTTTCCATCTTTAAGTCCCAATCTGGTTTCTATATCCGAACCTTGAAGTACACCAACTTTGAAATTGTCAAATGTTGCATAATAATCAACATTTGGAGTCTTTTTTATCAAACGATCATAAGATATAACAGGAATATTCTGATCTTTAGCCTTTTGCAATACATCAGATAAAGCCTCTCCATCGATAGATGCAATAACCAACGCATCCACGCCCTTTGTAATCATGTTCTCAAGTTGAGCTACCTGGTTTTCTATAACATTTTCAGCATATTGCAAATCGCATTTGTAGCCTATCTCTTCAAATTGTTTTACCATATTATTACCATCAT
>CAYYEC010000363.1:0-4513 GCA_964470745.1 uncultured Eubacteriales bacterium
ATACTGGTTGGATCTACAGGAGTTATTGGAATTCCTTTAAATATGGATTTGATTCGACCAGGTATAAAAGAAGCAGTTTCTTCATTAAACAAATCTGGTTCTGAAGATGCCGAAGAAGCAATTATGACAACAGATATAATTCATAAAGAAATTGCTGTAGAATTTGAAATTCAGGACAAAATGGTTAGAATAGGTGCAATAGCAAAAGGTTCTGGAATGATTCATCCAAATATGGCCACTATGATAGGAATAATCACAACCGATGTAAACATTTCCAAAAGTTTACTTAATAAAGCTCTAAAATATGTAGTCGCTAAAACCTTTAACAGGACCTCTGTAGACGGTGACACAAGTGTATGTGATATGGTATTAATACTTGCAAATGGTGAAGCAGATAATTCTGGAATAGTACGGGAAGATTTTGAATATTCAAAATTTAGAGACTCTCTAGAGCTAGTATGTACAAGCCTTGCAAAAAAGATTGCAAAAGATGGCGAAGGTGCTACAAAACTTATTGAAATCACTGTAGAAAGTGCAGCAAATGAAGATGATGCATATAAAGTTGTCTCATCCGTTGCAAAATCACCTCTTGTTAAGACCACAATTTTTGGAGAAGATGCAAATTGGGGAAGAATTATTACTGCTGTGGGCTACTCTGGAGCAAGTTTTGATCAAAACTTGATAGATATAAAAATTGGAGATTTACTCGTATGCAATAACGGCGCTGCAGTAAAATTTGACGAAACCCAGGTAAAGAAAATACTTAAGAAAAGTGAAATTAAAATATCTATAAACCTTAAAAAAGGTGTATTTACTGATAGAATATGGACATGTGATTTTTCATATGATTATGTTAGAATTAATGGAAGCTATAGAAGCTAAATTTAAAATTGATATCATAAAAAATTAAAACGAGTGGGCATCAAGCCCATTCATTTTAATTTTTTTCATTATTATTCCAATCAACTAAATAAGGACTTAATATGTTTACAAATTTTATTATACAAGGGTGATAAAAAATGTTATATAAAGATTATGGCAGCACAGGTAAAAAAACTTCTGTTATTGGTTTTGGAGGTATGAGATTTTTAAAAAATGGTATTGACTATGATATTGATAGTTGCGCTCAATTAGTCCGAAAGGCAAATGAACTTGGAATAAATTACTTTGATACCGCACCGGGCTATTGTGAAGATAAAAGTGAAATCATTTTTGGCGAAGCTTTTAAAAATATGCCGAAAGAATTTTATGTATCAACAAAAAGTATGAAAAAAAATGGTATTGAGTTAAGACAGCAGCTTGAAACTTCACTGAAGCGATTAGGAGTCAATAAAATAAATTTCTTTCATATCTGGTGTGTCTTATCTATAGAAGATTATAAAAATCGTATGGCTGCTGGTGGTGCTTACGAAGCAGCATTAAAAGCTAAAGAAGAAGGCTTGATAGACCATATCGTAATTTCAACTCATTGTAATGGTGATGAGATTGAAGAGATTGCTAAGGAAGGCAAATTTGAAGGAATAACTCTTGGTTATAATATTTTAAATTCACCTTATAGACAAAAGGGAATTAAAGCAGCCTTCCAGCAAGAAATGGGAGTTGCTACAATGAATCCTTTAGGTGGAGGCTTAATTCCTCAAAACTCCGATTATTTTAGTTTTTTAAAATCAGATAATGACAGCTCCGTTGTTGAATCTGCACTAAAATTTAATGGAGCACACAAAGAAATAACAACTGTGTTACCTGGTATAAGTACAATGGAAGAACTTATTCAGAACGTAAAAGTTGGAGATAAAATAGAAGAACTCTCTCAATCTAAACTTGATGAAATACAAAGTAAACTATTTTCTTCCATGAATGAGTTATGTACAGGCTGTCGCTACTGCGAGTACTGTCCTAAAAATATTGAAATATCCAAGCTCATGATTGCTTATAATCAAAATATTATAAAGAACCAAGAAGAAGGGGAAAATTGGCTAAAATATCATTGGAGAATATCAAATGACCAGGCAAAATCATGCATTGAATGCGGTATATGTGAAGGTAAATGTACTCAGCATTTGCCTATTATTAAAAGACTTAAAGAAATTTCAAACTGGAATTTAGGTTAAATTTATAAGTTGTTTTGATTATTTCTTTATTATTGCCCTTTTACATAAATATTGCTATAATTATTTTATGTAAGGAATTAATAGAGAATAGCATAATACCAAAAAACTCGTTGACATCTAGCCTGCTCGTTTTTTGCTTCTTTAATTTATTCCGGGAAGCTAAATAAGTTTTTTATATCTTAATATTTGGGAGGTTATAATATGGCTGTAAAACAATTAGTTATTTTTCGAGTTGAAGATGAAGAATTCGGTGTTGAAATCACACAAGTAAAAGAAATAATTAAACCAATGGAAATATTTAAGGTTCCAAATTCACCCCAATTTATTGAAGGTCTTATAAACCTTAGAGGTAAAGTTCATACTGTTTTTAATTTAAGAAAAAAATTCAATTTACCGCAAAAAGAATTTGATGATAATACAAAAATTATTATCGTAAATGTAAATGATCTAATGGTAGGATTTATTGTCGATGAAGTAAACGAAATAGTTCGAATTAACGATGAAAATATTGAGAACACTCCACCGTCAGTAACAGGACTTGATAAAAAATACTTAAATGGTGTAGCTAAAATAGATAACAGACTCATATTATTATTGGATCTTTCAAAGGTTTTGTCATCAGAAGAAGAGGAACAAATTAAAAAAATTACTAAATAATATACTTTATAGGGATACAAGCTGCGATATTTTTATATAATCGCAGTTTTATTTTTTTACACCAATAATATGAATAAATCTTATATCTATCCAATTATAGTTTGATAAGTTGTAATTAAACCTATCATATGTGTGAGTAGCAATTTTTATTTCATTATTATTATCTTTTCTTACATTTTCAGTTACTAATAGTGAATGATTATAGCTTTTACCTCCATTAAATGATAGTTGAACAACATCACCAGCCTCAATATCTTTCTCTTCAACTTCTTCTCCATAAGGCCCTTGAGTTTTGTTATTTATTAAAAAGTTATATAAAAAATTTACTCCCGTCCAGGATGCTGTTCTCTTATTTGAATTTATATAATACCACCCATATATAGGAATATAGTTCATTGTATTTGCTCCTGCAAAAATACATTGAGATACAAAATTTGTACAATCTCCACCATATTTATCAAAGTCTAAATATTTTGGATTTCTTTTAAAAGCCCATTCTTTCGCATAATTAAGTGCCTTAATTCTATCATAGTCCATTTCAGACTTCCTAATACTCATAATCTTTCTTCCTTTTTAAAATAAGAATCTATATTTTTTGCAATAAACATTTTACACTTCTTATCTAAATATTGCAAAATAATATACCCCTGTTTATATGTTGCTTATTTCTTCAATGTAATGTCTTTTATGCAACATATATATTTATACTATAAATCAGATGATTCATTTGTGAGTATTATTTTTAAAATTCTTAATATATTAATCAGACATCAATAGAATGGAAATATACCAATTGCCTATTACCTATAGTCCCTCACCTCAACTATAATTTATCTTTTCTCTTATATCCAGTAGGATTTTCTTCTCTATCCTGGATACCTGAACCTGAGAAATTCCGAGCATTTTAGCTATTTGGGCTTGTGTCTTTTCATTAAAATATCTCAATATAATAATCTTTCTTTCCCTGGGACTCAACGTATCTAAAACCTTGCGTAAATCGATTTTATCAATTAAATCTATTTCATTATTACTAACAATTTCACTATCCAGCCTATCAATAAGAAGAATGGGTGAATTATCTCCTTCTCCTATAGTACTGTATAATGATTCAGGTGAATAGCTTGATTCAAGAGCCATAACAAGTTCCTCGGGTGATACCTTCATTTTTACAGAAATTTCATTAATTGTTGGTTCTCTTCCCAATTCTTTTGTCAACATTTCCTTTATAGCTCTGGCCTTATTTGCCATCTCTTTTAAAGACCTACTAACTTTAATCATTCCATCGTCTCTAATAAATCTTTTTATTTCACCTATTATCATAGGAACAGCATAGGTTGAAAATTTAACATTAAAAGAGCTATCAAATTTATTTATAGCTTTAATTAGACCAATACATCCTATTTGAAATAAATCATCGATTTCATACCCTCTGTTTTGAAATCTCTTGACCATACTCCATACCAATCCAACATTGTTCTCAACTAAAATAGCTTGATAATCCTTGTCTCCATTTTTTGCTTTTTCTATCATCTCATTTATGTTTATGTCATTATCATTCATCTCGTATTAATTACCTTTCATATATAAGCATTTATAGTATATTCTGGATATCGATGATAAAAAAATTTATCTCTGTATTGATTCAAACTTCTTATACATTTTCACCACAGTTCCATTGTCCTTTTGTGAAAATACCTCAATACTATCCATAAAACTTTCCATTACAGTAAATCCCATACCTGACC
>CAYYEC010000364.1:0-438 GCA_964470745.1 uncultured Eubacteriales bacterium
GCTATTATCAATTGTTTTTGTACCAGAATACGGGCCTAAAGGTTTTTATATGGGTATTTTTCACTCAATATCTGCTTTTTGTAATGCTGGTTTTGATATTATTGGAGATTATAAAAGTTTTGCAGAATATAATAATAATCCTATATTAATATATACTATATCCGGGTTAGTGATTATTGGTGGTTTAGGTTTTATGGTCTGGAAAGATGTCTACGAGTACAAAAAAACTAAACAATTACTTTTACACTCAAAAGTGGTACTGTTTATGACTGCAATTTTAATAACTTTTGGTGCGGTTTTCTTTTTATTTGCTGAATATCAAAATGCAGCAACTTTAGGTAACTTTAGTATTTTTGAAAAAATCAATGCTTCAATATTTCACTCTATAAATACCAGAACGGCTGGTTTTTCAACTCTTCCTCTAGGTGACCTCAATGA
>CAYYEC010000364.1:448-987 GCA_964470745.1 uncultured Eubacteriales bacterium
ATGTTCATAGGTGGTGCCCCTGGTTCAACAGCTGGAGGGATAAAAATTACTACATTCGGTGTTGTCTTAATAGCTGTTTGGTCTCAAATCCGAGGTGATAATGATACTATAATATTTAGGAAAAAAGTTCCTAATTATATTGTTTTGAAGTCACTTTCCATAATTGTATTAAGTATGACTGTAGTAATAATCATTACTACTATTCTTCTTGCAAATGAAAGTAATGTATTTTTAAATGTCTTGTTAGAATCGGCTTCCGCATTTGCAACTGTAGGCTTATCAACCGGAATTACTCCTTCACTTCATACCATAAGCAAAATATTTTTGATTATTACAATGTTCTGGGGTAGAATTGGTCCTTTAAGTTTTGCCATAGCTTTAACATTAAAAGGAAATAAAAAGGGCGAGGATATTATATATCCAGATGGAAAGATCGTTGTTGGGTAGTTTATATGAAAAGTTAATATAAAAAATGGAATTTATAGATAACAAACAATAAAATTAAATTTATCAGAAAAATTAGGCGTTAGATAATATAG
>CAYYEC010000364.1:997-4505 GCA_964470745.1 uncultured Eubacteriales bacterium
TTTATATACTCTCGTGTACATTCAACATCATTTTGAATTTCTAATGCAAGTTCTTCCTTGTCTCTAAATTTCTTTTCATTTCTTATTTTTTTAATAAAATATACTTCCATATTTTTACCATATAAATGTCCATTATAATCTAATATATGAGTCTCTATGCTTATTTTCTTTTCGTTGGTAACTGTAGGATTACTGCCAACATTAGTTACACTGAAATATGAAACACCATCAACTAAGCTTCTAGTAATATATATGCCGCCATTAGGTATTATAAAATTATCTTCCGGTATTATATTTGCTGTTGGAAAACCAATCTTACTTCCTATTTGTCTCCCATATACAACCTCTCCTAAAATAGAGAATTCTCTTCCTAAAAGATTATGCACCATTCTCATATCACCTTTGGAAATATATTCTCTAATAATTGTACTACTGACAATTTCATCATTAACCTTAATTGGAGGGATTATAATTACATTATATCCTAAATCCTTTCCCATTTCTTCAAGCAGCTTAGTATCCCCAAGCCCTTTATATCCAAATCTATAATTAAATCCAACAACCACAAGCTTAGCATTTAGTTTTTTAACTAATATATCTTTTACAAAGCTTTCTGGAGCCGTTTTAGAAAAAGTTTCATCAAATTTGTCAAAACATATATACTCAAGTAGAGTATTTTTAAGAAGATTTTCCTTCTGATGTATATTTGTTATTAGAGGAGTAGAAACTTTATTTTTAATAATATTTTCAGGGTGCCTTAAAAAAGTATATATTAATGAATTTAATCTTCTACTTTTACATTCACTCAACAAAGTATTAATTAACTCCATATGACCGACATGCAGTCCATCAAAATTACCCAATCCAACCCCCATAGGCTCTACAAAAAGCTGATTATCTAAGTCACTTATAACTTTCATTTATTTACCTCACACAAATACCTTTTTAGATTTTAAATATTTACTATTTTCAAATTCAACAATTTCTCCAAGTCCTAAGAAGTCATCGTCTCTATTGTAAACTTTTACAATATCATTATAGCCATAGCTGTTGATATATTCGCCTTTTATCCATCCACCATTCATAAACTTACTCTCCTCAATTAGATTTAATTCTATATACGATAAATCTGTAAAAGCGGCATCAACAGTTAATAATTTCTTCTTTAAATCTATACTATTTTTCATCTCTAAAATTTCTTCTAATGTTGTAGCTGAATTAATATCAAATTCACCAGATTTTGTTCTTATAAGAAAACTCATATGGGCACCACAACCACATTTTTCACCGATATCTGAACATAATGTTCTTATATAAGTACCTTTAGAACATTCTATATCAATTAGAGCTTTAAATACTTTAGAATGAGTCCCACTAAGAGTATTATTATCATTAAAATTTGTATGTATTATCTTTATAGATAATATTTCAACAGTTCTATGCTTTCTCTCAATTTCAACCCCTTGCCTGGCTAATTCATATAGCTTTTTGCCATTAACTTTAACAGCAGAATACATTGGTGGAATTTGATCATATGTCCCTATAAAAGATTTTGTAATATCTTCAAAATCTCTATAGGTAATATTTACTTCTCTGGTTTTTATTATCTTTCCAGATGCATCCTGAGTATCTGTATCAATCCCAAGTATAATTTCTGCCCTATAAGTTTTATTTTTATTTGTAATATAATCAATAGCCTTTGTAGCCTTTCCTATACATATTGGTAAAACTCCGACAGCGTCTGGATCAAGGGTACCCGTATGGCCGATCTTCTTAATTTTTGTTATACCTCTTAAAAAAGCTACTACATCAAACGAAGTCATTCCTGGTGGTTTAAGAATATTTAAAATACCATTCATTTTGCTCTTCTCACAACCTTTTTTTGATATCATCAATCAGTATTTTCTTTATATCATCAAAACTTCCATTCATAATGCATCCAGCCGCTCTCTTATGTCCACCACCATTATACTTACTTGCTAACTCCGCCACATCAATATATTGGTTAGACCTAAAATTAATTTTTATATCCTTCTTTTCCCTTTCTTTTAGCAGTAAAGCCACTTCTACACCATTTAAATTCCTTGCAAAGTTTATAATCCCATCCAAATCATCTTCTGAAGCTCCTGATTGATCTAAATCATGGCAAGAAACAGTAATAATTGCTATTTTCCCTTCTTCAAAAGTTTCCATAGAATTAATTGCAATACCTATCAATTTTAATTTCTCAAAAGAATAAGAATCAAATATTTTGCGTGAAATTTCTGATATGTTAATCTTAAATTGAATTAATTCAGAAGCTATTTTATGAGTTTTCGAGGATGTATTACTATATTTAAATGCTCCAGTATCAGTTGATATTGCTACATATATGCATTCAGCAATATCCTGATCTATTTGTATTCCCATAGACTTAATTAAATCAAATACTAACTCTCCAACCGCTGCTGCTTTAATATCAACATGATTCCATGTTGCATTTAACGTATTACTAACATGATGGTCAATATTTATAGAGGCTATTGAATTCAGAAATATATTTTGTCTTTTGCCCAGCCTTTTTAAATCTCCAGTATCTAAAGCTACTACCACGTCGCAATCAACATTCTCGTCATCATATACTTTAACCAATTCATACCCTTTTAAAAAGCCATATGTTCTTGGAATACTCTCTTCTAAATAAATAAATACTTCTTTGCCTAATTTTTTTAATGAAAGCCCTAGAGCTAAACTAGATCCTAATCCGTCTCCATCTACAGAAATATGCGGAAGAATAGTAATTTTATTTGCTTTTTTTAAAACATTACTTATATTTTCAAATGTCACGCTTACCTCCTATAGTTATAAATACACCTACCTATTTGAGTAAATAAGTTAGGTGTATTATATATTATAGATGTCGAACTTTAGAATTAAATTTTAAAATGTAGTTCGACATCTATATTATCTAACGCCTAACTTTTCTGATAAATTTAACTTTATTGTTCGTTATCTATAATTCAGGAATTATATTTTGTTTTTATCATAGAAAAACGAGAATATCTATTTGTCAATATTCGCTTCTTTTAATAAATTTGATATAAATATACCATGTTCAATTGAATCATCCAGTTCAAATTGAATTTCCGGAGTATACCTTATTTTCATTCTATGTCCAACTTCTCTTCTAATAAAGCCTGCAGCACTCTTTAAAGCTATTATAGCATTGTTCTTTTGTGCCTCATCACCTAAAACACTAACAAATACCTTCGCATATTTTAAGTCTTTCGTAACTTTAACAGAAGTAATGCTTACTAATTGAGGCAGTCTTGGATCTTTTATCTCATTTTGAATAATTGCACTAATTTCTTTTCTCATTTCTTCTGAAATTCTATTAATTCTTTCAACCATAAATATCTTGCTCCTCTTTGGCAAACTAGTGGTCTATAACGCATATTGTTTAGGGTATGCAGACCACGAAATAAGGAAGTAGATTTGTAACACTTTGAATAAAAACATAAAATTGAAG
>CAYYEC010000365.1:0-4498 GCA_964470745.1 uncultured Eubacteriales bacterium
AAGGCTTTTCGAGCTTCAACCAATCGTTTTTAACCATTACTTCGATTGATCTTTATTGATAATCGCGGCCTGTGCCGCGGCTAGCATAATAGACCAATCACCATTTTGCACTATTATGGAACACTTCTTGTAACCATAAATTTTATATCTGTTCTGACTAACTGCACAAAATAAGTATGATGTGCATTAAAAAGTGTTCTCGGAACATTGATAGACCATCGCATCATTCAACTCTGTAAGTCTGAAGAGGATTTGTTTTCTTAATATACTCTAATGCTTCCAAAATCCATTGCCTCTCAATCATATATAAACGTCTATCATGCTCAATAAAAAATTCATTCCGTTTTTTCTCAGCACTGTTATACGCCATTTTTTTTAGATACTGATCCATTGCTTCCAATTGTTTATCAATAATGTTTATTGCATGTTTAGCAAAATCGTTTATCTCTTCCAAAGATCGCCGCTTATTGAATTTCAATGCAACTTTAAAACCAAAAAAACGAGGATAAATGCCCAAAAAAGCTTCTGCTTGTAAATCATCAAAAAGTTTTCTGCCTTTTTCATTAATCTGGTAGATTATTTTTTCAGGGTAATTCCCATTCTTAACTTGCTCTACCTGTTCAATTGCATTTTCTTTTACTAGTTGGCGTATTGCATTATAAATTGATGGTTTTTTTATATCTGTCCACCTGTCAATTTGATTGTTTTCTAAATATTGATAGACATCATATCCACTCGATAACCCTAATATTTCCAGTGAACCTAAAACCACCATCTTTGCTAATTGCATAATTTTGACCTTCCTACTTTTTTATTGTATATTATTTATTACATTATAACATATCTTCAGCATATTTTTTACACAAGTTTCAATATTTTGATTTCTAGATGCTGATGAAATAGCATCAATGTTAATATTCTTTTCTTTCCACTTACTTGAATCAGCAGTATATAGCAAGCCAATTCGCCCAAAATCTTTTTGATGATTTACTAAAAATTCATGTGAGTCCTCTTGAATTTGCCCAGACTCAACTGTAGTTAGTATTACCAAACCATTCCATTTTTCATCTTCTAACTTAGGAAGCTCTGTAACATCCATTACAAGAATATTTACCTCTTCTTTTTTTAATTCTTCTACAACCTTTCGGATTACTTCATCTTTAAATTTACTTTGTTGTGTTGCGATGACTAACTGAGGTGTCGTAACTTGGGAATTCACCTCATAGGATTCTACAACTCCCTGGGTTTTTACGATACGATAAGTCAGGGCTCCACTAATAAACAGAATAACTATGATACTTAAAACAACAATAATTTTCTTCCATACCGGGGTCTTTTTTTTCATGATTACTTTTCTCCTTTTAGCATTATGATTTTTTTTAATATAGGCTTAAAATTTTCATCCTCCTGACAGAATTTTTTGCCTATTTATATGATATCACAAAGTCTGCATATAGTAAAATTATACTAGTATAATTTTACTATATAATTATACTAGTAATTTAATAGTGTCTTTTTTGACCAAATTTATGTTCCAAAATATAATAAGCCAATAAAAATAGGGTATTATCTCTTAAGTACCTAAGAAATAATACCCTTGTTTTGTTCAAAGTCTCTCAACCCCTTGATTTATAAGAACCTTTGAGCTTCAACCAACCGTTTTTAAGCCTTACTTAGATTAGCCCTTGTTGCTTATAGCAGCTTGTGCAGCAGCAAGTCTGGCAATAGGAACACGGAAAGGTGAACATGAAACATAGCTCAAACCAGCCTTATGGCAGAATTCAACAGATGAAGGATCCCCTCCATGTTCTCCACAAATTCCAAGCTTAATATCAGGTCTGGTTTTCTTTCCTAACTCAGCAGCCATTTCAACCAATTTACCAACACCGGTTTGGTCCAATCTGGCAAATGGATCTGATTCATATATCTTCTTATTATAATATTCTTCTAAGAATTTACCAGCATCATCACGGCTAAATCCAAAAGTCATCTGAGTAAGGTCATTAGTTCCAAATGAGAAGAATTCAGCTTCTTTAGCTATTTCATCAGCAGTTAAAGCAGCCCTTGGAATTTCTATCATTGTACCTACTTTATACTCAAGTGAAGCTCCTGCATCTTTTATTACGCTGTCAGCAGTCTTAACAACTACATCCTTAACATATTTTAATTCTTTAACTTCTCCAACCAGAGGAATCATAATTTCAGGTACAACATTCATGCCTTTTTTATTTACATTTATAGCTGCTTCAATAACCGCTCTTGTTTGCATTTCAGCTATTTCAGGATATGTAACAGCTAAACGGCAGCCTCTATGTCCCATCATAGGATTGAATTCATGCAGTCCTGTTATTATGGACTTCAATTCATCAAAAGTTATATTTAACTCTTTCGCCAATTCTTCAATATCTGCATCTTCATGTGGTAAGAATTCATGTAGTGGTGGATCCAGAAATCTGATTGTTACAGGATATCCCTTCATTTCAGTAAACAGTCCTTCGAAGTCACCTCTTTGCATTGGCAGAAGCTTGTCTAAAGCTTTTCTTCTTTGCTCCACATTTGTAGCAACAATCATTTCTCTCATTGCTTTAATTCTATCACCTTCAAAGAACATGTGCTCAGTACGGCATAATCCAATACCTTCTGCACCAAATTTTATTGCTTGCGCAGCATCAGCAGGAGTATCAGCATTAGTTCTAACCTTTAGTGTTCTTATTTCATCTGCCCATTTCATTAATATATCAAAATCACCTGTTAATTCAGGGTCAACAGTAGGCAATTTTTCTCCATATACATTACCTGCAGTACCGTCAAGTGAAATCCAATCACCTTCAACGTATTTTTTGCCATTTTTATCAGTAAAATACTTTTCTTCCTCATTGATTTTTATTTCACCACAGCCTGCGATACAACAAGTTCCCATACCACGGGCAACAACAGCTGCATGAGATGTCATTCCACCTCTACCGGTTAAAATACCTTGAGCTACGTGCATACCTTCTATATCTTCCGGAGAAGTTTCAAGTCTGACAAGTACTACATTACTCTCACCATTCTTAAATGCATTTACAGCATCTTCAGCTTCAAAATATACCTTGCCTGTTGCAGCACCTGGAGAAGCAGGTAATCCTTTAGCTACGGGAATTGCTGCTTTTAAAGCCTTAAGTTCGAAATTTGGATGTAATAAAGCGTCAAGCTGTTTTGGATCAACTTTCATTACTGCTTCTTCTTTTGTTAACATACTTTCATTAACTAGGTCAACTGCAATTCTTAATGCAGCAGCAGCTGTTCTTTTACCATTTCTTGTTTGCAGCATAAAGAGTTTACCTTTTTCAATTGTAAATTCCATATCCTGCATATCTCTATAGTGGTCTTCAAGCTTTGCTGCAATATCAATAAATTGATTATACGCATTAGGATTTATTTCTTTTAATTGATCAATTGTTTGAGGTGTTCTAATTCCTGCAACAACATCTTCTCCTTGCGCATTCATTAAGAATTCCCCATATAATTTCTTCTCACCTGTAGATGGATCTCTTGTAAATGCAACTCCTGTACCTGAATCGTTGCCCATGTTTCCATATACCATTTCCTGAACATTAACTGCTGTTCCCCAGTTTCCAGGTATATCATTTAATCTTCTATACACTATGGCTCTTGGATTATCCCATGAGCGAAATACTGCTTTAATAGCTTCCATCAACTGAGTTTTTGGATCCTGTGGAAAATCAAATCCCTTTTCTTTTTTAAATAATTCTTTGTACTTTACAACAACTTCCTTTAAGTCATTAGCTGTTAAATCCGTGTCATGATTTGCTCCTTTGGCCTCTTTTACTTGATCCAGGATTTTTTCAAACTTAGGTTTTTCTACCTCCATTACAACGTCACTAAACATTTGAATAAATCTTCTGTAACTATCATAAGCAAATCTTTCATTTTGTGTTAATTGTGCTAAACCTTCGACAACTGTGTCATTAAGACCTAAATTAAGAATTGTATCCATCATGCCGGGCATAGATGCTCTAGCACCTGACCTAACTGATACTAAGAATGGATTGCTTGGATCTCCAAATTTTTTACCTACTATTTCTTCTGTCTTGGCCATCATTGCATAGATTTCACTTTCAATCTCATCTGTAATCACTTTTCCGTCATCATAATATTTTGTACAAGCTTCTGTTGTTACTGTAAACCCTCTAGGCACTGGAAGTCCCAATCCAGTCATCTCAGCAAGATTTGCTCCCTTACCGCCTAATAAATTTCTCATTGATGCATTTCCTTCACTGAATAGATAAACATATTTAGCCATATAAATCCCTCCATTTATTTGTATAGAAAAGTTGAATTACACTTTACTATTATGAACAAACTTTTCAAATATAAATATTGTATATGTTTTGCAATAATCTTTTACATTACTAATTCAAATATTGCAAAATCATATTCCAGTACTTTTTAACATATCATATTTATAATTTTTCAAATGTTAAAAATGTACTTC
>CAYYEC010000366.1:0-4494 GCA_964470745.1 uncultured Eubacteriales bacterium
ATAATATTCCAGGCCGAATTTCTTTTCACCTCGTTTTTAAGGGAATTGGCTGCTTTACTGTATGAAATAGTCCCAATTATTGTAATAGTTATAGCAATCAAAAGTGTATAACTGATTATTAGTTTGCTGCTAATATATTTTACCTGAACAGCCTTCTTCAAAAAAACCAGCACTGTTTTCATTCCTCTCATGATGCGCTTAAAATTTCTCCATCTACTTTCCTAATTCTCTTTTTTGATTAACCTTTTCTTGAACTTTTTGCATTTGTGCCAGTTCTTCATCTACCGGTTTACCTGCAATTATATTCTGAAGTGCAGCTGATAATTGCCCTTCAACATCAGCATCCATTGTCATATTAAAAGGTCTTACAAGCTTGTTTTCAAGAGTCGTCTTACTTGCTGCGGAAATAAACGGAGCTATATGGGTAAAGTCAATATTTTTAATCGGAAAAATAACTCCACTCCCTTTAGAAAATTCAACTGCATTTTCAGGTTTAGTGATAAACTCAAGAAATTTCTTTGCCTCAATGGAATTGTTTGTTGTTGCCGATATAGCATACATTGCACCGATATAAGTTCCGGGTATGACTTTGTCTCCATTGCCATCAGTTGAATATATGGGTATAAAATCAAGTTTAAAAGGCAGTTCTTTCTGATTTCCATCAGTACCCTTTATAAACTCTGTAGCCCAACTTCCCATTGGCCACATGGCTGCCTTTTCCAGCTCAAAAGACTGATAGGCCTGCTCATATGTCAAATCCATAGAATCATCAGTCAGCATGCCCTTCTTTGCAAACAGCCCGGCCCACTTCATAAACCCATCTCTAATCGGTGCCTCCGACCACTTTTGTTCACCAGTCTTTACCCTGTCATATATACCTTCATTGGCAAGCTGAACATCGAACATGGAATACATATTCTGCTCAATCGTCCATCCATCTTTACCCCCCTGGACAAAGGGTGTAATACCTTTGCTTCTTAATTGTTCTGCTGCCTTGCCAAGTTCCTCAATATTTGAGGGTACGGCAACATCATTCTTTTCAAAAAGGTCTTTGTTGATCCAAATACCCAATGAAAAAGCATTAGTTGGAACAGAATAAACCCTGTCATTTTCCGAAAATGCTTTTAACTCATCCACTGCATCATCCAAATAGTTATATAAAAAATTTTCATCTGTCAAATCCATATATATACCCTGCTTAATATATTTCAGATAATTTATCTCCTGTGCTCCAAGGATATCAGGAACTTCATCCGCAGCTATTTCTGTTGCTATAATCTCTATAAACTTATCAACAGGAAAATGCTCAAAACTAATCTTAATACCTTCATTTTCTTTTTCAAACTTATCAATTATGTTTTGCGGTAATCTATTCCAATGAATGATATGCAAAGTGATATCTTTTTTGAGTTTCTGCTTCCCGTCTGAAATTGTATCAAAACCTCCCTTCTCCTGTACATTTGTGCTGCATCCTGTAAAAATTTTCATTATTAGTAAAACAACAGCTATAGTATAGATAATCTTTTTCATCAAACATCCCTCACCAACATATTTTGTAATAAATATTTTACATTTCTTATTCAAACTTTGTTAAATAATATCTAGTATTTTATACCAATAAAATTTATTTTCTAACAATCTTTTTCATTATGCCATTAAAATTGTTTTATGTTTTACTTTATTCGACAAAATTCATCATTCTCCTTTTATCATATCTGTGGTATATTTTGTCTGAATTTAACAACATACAATTAAACTATTTATAAATATTACATAAGATATTGGGCATATTATTAGTGGAGGTGATAACTAATGTCAACTATTAATCCTGCAGCAAGTGCTGCTTTAAACAAATTAAAAATGGAAGTTGCAAATGAAATGGGTGTTAAATTAGAACAGGGTTACAATGGAAATATTTCATCCAGGGATGCTGGCAGAGTCGGTGGAAATATGGTCAGAAAGATGATTCAGCAGTCTGAACAGTTTATGGCCGGAAACTCTTCAGGAAGTTCATCCAGTAGTTCGTCCAGTAGTTCGTCCAGTAGTTCATAATAAATATATTGCAAAAATGATATTACAAAAAACTCCTTCTGTGATTATATATTTCATCTCAAAAGGAGTTTTTTTTATTAATTTCGAAAACTTGTTAATGGAGCCGGTATTGATCCATCTCTATTTACAAAATCAGTAGGTGGCGGCAAGGTAGAAAACTGCATATCCAATACAGGTGCACTGCCAAATAATTTGGAACCCAGAAATATCACCCAAAAATTTGATTTTGGTTCATATGGTACGGGAAGTATACGACAGCTTGTAGTTTTATTGGCATAAATACCAATTGACATTTGGTCCAGAAGCATTCCACCAATATGTGCTTTAAAAGCGGATTGGCTGATATTTTGCGGCCAGTATGCTGCAAACATATCAGTTCCAACACTACAAACCGATGACATGGATAAATACTTTGGGTAGGAAAGCCATCCGTTAGCAATAGCATCTCCCATGCCTGCATCTTCAGATATTGGAATAAATGCTCCACTTAGTCCCCCAACATATGTAACTTTAGCAGCTCCTGCTTTTTTAAGGGTATCTATAATTAGGCCTACTGCCCCTACACTGCCATGGGATCCCATTTTTACACCCAATTGACTTAATGCAGAGGCTATACTATTGATGGGATTCCCATCAGTATCCCGCTCATTTGTTGCAGCAATAGATAAATCAACACTGCCGTGAGCCTCACCTATGTTCATACCTTTTTCATTCATACGGGCGATGATTTCAAATCTTATTGCTTCTGAGATAGAATACATTATACCTGCATAGTGTTTTACCGATTGGAGAATATCATTAATTGAATTTGATTCTGCTTTTAAGATAGCTTTTTCAATAACTTCTGCTCCACTAATACCTATGGAAATTGTTCTCATTGGAGTTGATAGCCCGGCATAGCCACCTGCCATGTAAGGGTTTTCTTCCGGTGGATTGACAAATACGGAAAGGCGTGCAAGATTACTGAAAAATGGATATGCAACAGCATTTTTATTGGCACTTTGTATAGTTTTTAAATGATTTCTATAGGTAGTCATTTGTTCCAAAGTCAGATCCCAGGTTTTTAAATTACAGGGATCAGGTACTAATTTCCGGGTATTCTTTATATCATTTTCCCCTACTGCCCATATTATATCAGAAGCTTGCCTTATGGATTCAAAATAAATTCCGCTTTTTGTAGAACCTACAGTTAAATCAACATTAAAAATTTGAGTATTTGCCAATACATCAGGAAGTGCATTTAAATAAGGTTCTCTTTCTTTTGAGATGCCCCAGTCGGCTAAAATTCCTGCACCACCAAGAAACACATTTTGTCCAAGTTTGGGATAACCAAGATTATTCTTAACAGTATTTTCTATATATTGTGCTAAACTTACTATCATTCCGTTTATTTCAGAAGCTGACCCTTTTGAGGCTGTTATCATTGAACGGCTCATTGTTTCCAGTGGTGTTACTGCAATTCGCCGGGTTTGTAAAAAATCCTGCAAAGTAACGTTAAATAGCCCGGACATATCCTGGATGACAGAATTGATTACTTCGTTGAATATTCCTATTTCACCAGGGAATGAACGTTGTTTATCTATGTTATTTATCATAGTATTAAGGTCATTATCAATGCAGTCAATAAGATTAACTCCCATTGTTATTGTACGAAGTCTAAAAGAAGAAAGAACATCAAAATTATCTTTAATCAGTTGTTTAGTTTTTGACCAGTTTTCAGTATGCATCTGTTTCCTTTTTTGTATCTTGAAAACTTTTTTACGCAAGGTATATAAAGTATCAGGCATTTTCCGTATAGTTGGCAGTTGTTTTAATAAATGCTTCATAAAAATCTCCTTTTTAAACTCATTCTTTTAAAATATTGTTTGCAAGTATTTATTAAAATATGTAGATATAAAAGGGACAAAAAGGGACGGTTCTTAAATGACACATTTTTTGTGTCATTTAAGAACCGTCCCTTTTTGTCACAATATTTAAAAGAATAATTGTTCTATACTATGCCAATAATACTATTACAAAGTATAAAAATAAAATTAAGTGAAAAGAGCAAGAAATATGATAAAATCCAATAAAAAAACTAATAAATCCAAAAAAGATATAATGGATAAGAAAAAAGAACCCCTCAGTACCCAGGCATCTGCTGAGATATATACAGAAAATGAGCTTAAACAAATGGTGTTATCTTCGTCCCTGCCTGAAAATAAAGAATTAGTCAAACAAATTGTCGGTTCAAATACTGATTTGGTTTCCAGGGATATTACTCTGGGCATGAGCGAAGCGAAATCTGCTACTTTATATTATATTGATTCTATGATAGATTCTCATCATATAGATAATGATGTTATGCGGCCGCTGGTAACTGATGTATATGTTACCGGACTTAGGACCGGTGATGAAATAATTGGACAAATAAAAGCCGGTAATGTTATTACCAGAGCTCAG
>CAYYEC010000367.1:0-4481 GCA_964470745.1 uncultured Eubacteriales bacterium
CAGCGAAAACCTTGGAGGAAGTATATTAAAAAATTTGAAAGTAGACCTTCAGCCCAATTTTGATGAAGATGGCATTCTATTAAATAGGGGAATAAATGACGAGCTAAGAAGCCTACTTGGTGATGTTTTTACACCTGAAGATTATCTTAGTGTGGTTAATAAACTGGTAAATGCTGAAGAAGATCTTATGGTACTCACTTCTGCAAATATAGTTTCAAAAGAGCTGTATGGAGATAGAATAAAATCCATTAAAGTTAGCGTTGAGAAAAAAGATAGAATTATTAGTGGTAAAATGTTTATTGATGCCACAAGGGATGGGGATTTACTGCAATTATGCAATGTACCATATTATACAGCCTCAGAAGATATCAATTTTCCTGAAATATTTATCCCGGTTAAATTAAACTTTGAGATAGATGGTGTAAGATGGCAGTTGATAAATGATATATTGAACTCCGAGTACTCAGAAGATTTTTACAATAGAATAAAAGAATTTGAATTTCAAGATGAAAATATATTATTACAAAATGTTAAATTTATTCGACAGCCAGGTGATAAGTCTATTGTAGAAGGATTTGAGCTAAAAAATTTAGATTTGTCAAATAAAAACTCAATTGAAGATGAATATAAGAAATCAAAAGTTGAGGTTGAAAAATTTATGGATTTTTTACGCTCTCATTTAAATGTCTTTAAAGATACAAAGCTTAGTAGAATTGCCGACGAATTTTCTATAGATGAAACGAAACATTTTATGGGTGTGCATGTCTTAAAAGTAAATGAAATTCTCGAAAATACAAATTTTGAATCAAAGGTTTCTTTAGGTTCATATCCAGTAGATGCCAGCAAGTTTATTTTTAGAGAAGGAAAATACATAGTTGGTAAACCAAATAAGTATTCTATTCCGATGGGGTGTTTAGTTCCCTTGAAAATCAAAAACCTTCTTATGGTGGGCAACAAGGTGTCATACTCATCCCTTGCGTCAACAAGTGCCGGAAATATGGGTGTAAACATTTCATTGGGACAAGCTTGCGGGATTATCTCAGTTTATTCAATTTTAAATGATATTTCACCTAGAGAAATATTGGAAACTAGTGATATGCAGATATATAAAGAAATCAACAACTTACTCAAGAGACAGAGGATATATTTACCTGACTTTGAAGTAAAAAATAAAAATGCTGATAATTGGTCTTTTACGGCTTTAATGGGATTAAGTAATTTAGGACTTATAGCTGGTGGAACTGAAAATAACTATAGGTTTGACTTAGATGCAACAGCACATAGCTTTGCTATAATTTTGCTAAATGGAGTTTATAAATTGTCAAAGGAGCATTATTCAGTGGATTTTGATAATGCCATAAGGGAGTACGATGAGGATAAAGTTTTAGATGTTAATACAGCAGGAGAAATATTATTGGCATTTCATGGTGTTGATAGTAAAGGGGTAAATTCTTACGAGCAAGCTGTGAGTTTAGGATTTATAAATGAAAAAATGAAAGATATTTTAGATAAAAAAAATATAGTAACAATGGATGATGTGTATTATTTAGCAGCCTATAATATAGAATTGCTTACAGGCAAAGAATTGTTTAAGGATGAGGAATAAAGACGTAAAGGTTAAGGTTAAGAAAGGATTTGGAAAAACTCTGTAGGGGATGCTTGTTTAAATCTCAACCTCAGCCTTAACCTTGCGCAGGTTAGTGCGCATTATTCATAAAACTCTACATCCCAAATCTTCGTCTTAAAGTCAGCATTACAAATCTAGGCAAGTCCATCATTCTCTTAGCTCTCCATGGCTCTTTGTACAGCCTATACAGCCATTCCAGACCATTTCTTCTCAAAAACTCCGGAGCAAGCTTAGCAGTACCCGCAAATACATCAATGGCTCCGCCTACTCCAATCGACACTTTTACATTCAATTTAGACCTATTTTTATAAATCCATTTTTCCTGCTTTGGTGCTCCAAGTCCAACCAGCAAAATATCAGCTCCAGATGCATTTATTTCATCTATAATTTGCTGCTCTTCTTCTGGAGAGAAATACCCATTTCGGATTCCGGCAATATTAATTCCTTCATATTTTGAAATAATATTTTTATATGCGGATTCAACTGCATGAGGTTTACCTCCAAATAGAAAGTAAGAAACCTTTGTACCTTTAGTTTTTTCAAATGTATTCTTTACTAAATCTATTCCGGAAACTTTTTCAGGAAGATTCTTACCCAATATTTTCGAAGCCAGAATAACTCCTGCTCCATCGGCAACCAGCATATCAGAAGAATTCAATATACTTTTTAACTCTTTATCTCTTTGTGCCTGCATCATAATCTCGGCATTCGGAGTAAAGATGATATGATTTTTGTTGCCTAAAGTAAAAGAAATTACTTTATCTACAGCCTCACTCATTTTAATGCTGTCAACATAAACGTCATGTATAAGTGTTTTTTTATCCATTTTCAGTACTCCATTTTATTTAGTCGTTAAAATTTTATCCAGTCCATTTTTTTCAACTATTATATCAGAAATATCTAAATTATTTAAGTATTGATTTAAAATATTCTGGTATGAATCCTTTGAAAGCTCGGTACCAGTATAGTCATATACCTTACCGGATTCACATACATAGAGGAAATCATCAGTTATAACTGAACGATCCCTTAAAACAGCATATCCTGAATCTATATTCAATATATCTTTTCCTAAAGTATAATTTGCTTCAAACCCCATAAGATTAGCGATGGTAGGCATTATATCTACTTGACCACAGACCTTATCAATTAAAATGCCATCATCATTATTAGGAATATGAATGAGAAGAGGTACCTTCTGCAGCTTTAACCATTCATATTCGTTATTTTCAACTCCAAGGAATTTCGTAAGCTGGTCCGATCTATCTTTAGTAAAAGCCTTATGATCACCATAAATAACAACTATAGTATTATCATATAATCCTCTTTTTTTCAAATTATCTATAAGTTTACCAATACTGCTGTCTACATAATTTATTGCCTTTAAATAATTACCCAGATAAGTATTTTCATACTCTCCTACATCAAAATCATATCCGGATTCACTAAAATAGTCATAGGGATGATGGCTGGATAAGGTAATAAGAAATCCATAAAACGGCTTGATGGGATCAATTTTTTCAATTGATTGCCTGAAAAATGATGTATCACTTAAAGCCCAGCCTCCCCAGCCAACATATTCGTCAATATTAAAATCCTGTATACTGTAAAATCTATCAAAGCCAATACCCCTATACATTTCAGTTCTGTTCCAGAAGCTCGGATTATATGCATGAAAAACAAAGTTATTATATCCTTTTTTCTTCAACTCTTTTGGAATAGAGTCATAAGTATTGGAAGGGTATCTAAAATACACTGCACCCTCTTTTAATGGGTATAATGATGTATTAACAAGAAATTCAGCATCAGATGTATTTCCGGCAGCTACCTGGTAATAAAAGTTATCAGCATATATATTTTCTTTAATTAGATTATTTAGATTTGGTGTAATTTCTCTTCCAAGAACACTTCTATTTATAACAAATTCCTGGAGTGCTTCCACTTGAATAATTAATAAATTTTTACCATTTGCAATATCCTTATAATTATCTGAAACCTGGTTTTTCGATTCGAAGTGAGAGGTTATTCTAACTTTTTCATCTTGAGTTAAATTCTTATCTTTAAATAAGTTTTCGCTTATTGCTTTTTTTATATCATAAAAATGGAAGTAAGATACTCCAAGATTTTTAACGACACTGTTATTATCAAAAGCAAAAGCTGACTTATCCGCTTTTACATATGAATACTTTATAAATGAAAACCCAAGTAAAAATATTATTAAGGCCAATACACTTCTTTTTAGAAAGTCAATCTTTCGAATTGTTTTAAAAGATAGTGCAATTAATATTAATAAAAATGGAAAATCAATTAAAAAAAGAATATCCTTTTTATGAAGTAAAGTCTCTACACTTTGTGATATGCCACTTACAACAGCAATTTGCTTTAAAACAGGTATAGAAATAACATTATAGTAATACCTGAAATAGATAGTATCTGCTAATAATAAAACAGATAAAACCAAGTCTACAGCAAACAATGCGGTAATTCTATGTTTTTTAAATATTATAGTAATTATTGAAAGAGTTATAACAATGAACCCAAAAGTTGAAATGAGCATTGTTACATCTATTTTTTCACTTAGAGGAGGTAAATTTAGTTTAGATGTTGTTTGAAAATAGGTGTATTTAATTAATAATGCAAAAGCAAACATGCAATAAAACATTATTTCCAGAATAATGTCTTTTTTAAAAATAGCATTTTTAGTATTAGTAAATAAAGCTTTCATAAGGAGTCCTTTCTATATTTTTTGTAATAAACATTTTACATTTCTTATTCAAATATTGCAAAATAATAAACCTAGTACTTTTTAACACATCATATTTATAATTTTTCAAGTGTTAAAAATGTACTTCAT
>CAYYEC010000368.1:0-4472 GCA_964470745.1 uncultured Eubacteriales bacterium
AAGTAGATTTTCATTATGATGGATTTCAATGGCTAGACTGTAATGATAAAGACCATAGTCTAGTATCCTTTCTGCGGAAAGGTAAGGATTGGCATGATATGTTTATATTTGTTTGTAACTTTACGCCGGAAGTTCACCATAATTATAGAATTGGAGCTCCTTGCGATGTTTTCTATGAGGAAATTCTAAATAGTGATGACCAGAAATATGGTGGTAGCAATGTTGGAAATTCTCCGGGTGTCCATGCAGAACATATCCAGATGCATAATATGCCTTACTCAATGAATTTAACAATACCACCCCTTGCTACGATTGTGTTGAAGCCGAGGTTTGAATGATAAAATGCAAAAAGTGGATATTAAAAATATCTACTTTTTGCATTCTACATTTACCCTGATTCCTGGGATGTGCTGCATTTTTTAAATACATGAAAAATACGTATCAAATTAGTAATTTACGGTTAGGATGAGTTTAAATATTATTTATTCTCTTTCATATTTTCATACTCTCTTGGAGACAATCCATAATATCTTTTGAAGCATTTACTCAAATAACTTGGATCATTTATACCCACCTCATAACACAAATCTGTTAACTTTATGCTTCCATTGTCAACCAACTCTTTAGCTTTTTGCATTCTGATACTCATGATGTATTCGGTAAGCGTAACATTCAACTCTTTTCTAAAAACTCTTCTTAAGTAATCAGAATTAAGAAAAAGATTTTTTGCAATTTTCTCCAGATTCAAATCATTATTTTTATAGTTTATATCTATATACTCTTTTACCATTTCAGCATTTTTTTTAGTTTTGGTAAGCTTACGGCCTGAAAAATATTTTGCTGTTTTTTCAAATAATTCAATGGTAATCTGATGGGCTGTTTCAATCGATACTTTTTGATTGATAATGCGCATTGGAGAAAAATCATTTCCTAAAACATCTTCTATATTTTTATCCATTTCAGTAATATATGACAGGCAGACAGATTTGAGTCCCATTACAATTGCAAAGTTGCAGTCTGAAGAAAGTTTGTTTTTAATGCAGAAATCAAATACATTGTCCAGCTCTTTTTTTATATGTTTAAAATCATTTAGACGCAGAAACATTATAAGTTTTTCATTTATCTTATTTGGATAAAAACCCAGATTTTTAGGAATGGTTTTTATTTCTGAATATTTTATAACTTTTCCCATACCGACACTTGTTTTATTTCTAAGAGCAATAAGGGAATTCAGATAGGAATCTCTGATAAGCTTCATCCCGCTTACCAGAGTCCCAATGCCTATCGATATAGTAAAATCAAAGTATTTCATTATAAAATCACATGCATTTTGATAAATTTCCGTATTATATTCATCAATCTCACCATCATCGCTTAAGCCAATAATTGAAATAATCCTATTTTCAGGTCCATTAAAAGCAATATGGCTCCCATTTATTTTGATTATATTATTAACTATATTTGAAACAGTATACTTGCACTCAACTATTTTACTCACGCTGCTCCATTTTTGATAGAGATTGTCTATTTCTATTGTAGAAACAATAAATGAAGTTCCTTCCAGTTTAATCTTAAGCTGTTCATGCTGCTTTCTTATTTCTTCGTTGCTTAAAGAATACGTGTTTTCCAGCAACATATTTAATGCTCTTTCCCTAATAATTTTGTGAATATCCTTATCTTTGTTTTTTTCACTTAACTGTTTTTCCAATTTCCCTTTGACCTTCAGCAAAGCCGCCAGAAGTTCATTTTCATTAAAGGGCTTAAGTATATAATCCTCAATACCTATCTTTATAGCTTTTTTTGCATATTCAAATTCATTATATCCTGACACCAGTATAATGCCTATATCGTCATATTTCTCCTTTAACTTCTCTGATAGGATCAGCCCGTCCATGCCTGGCATATTAATATCTATCAACGCAATATCCGGCTTAATCCGTTCAGCCATCTCCAAAACCTGGAAACTGTTTTTGGCCTCACAGCATACTTCAAAACCATATGATTCCCAGTCAATTAAATTGGATAAATACTCTCTGAATATGACCTCGTCATCAGCAATAATTATTTTATACATATCTTCAAATCCTTTTCACCGATAATTATAAGTCACCTTTAGCAGTAATTAATATGAGTTATATTTAACCATCACTTAGGCCCTTGCCAATCATTTCCTGGCATTTGAAACAATGCCTAAAACAAACAAAGGACTAATAATAAGTGAAACAAATACACCATTAACTAAACGCGAACTAAAATACTCGGTTTGGCACAATAGAAACAACTACTCTTTATACAAATACATATATCATTATACATTATTTGTACTCATTTTTCAAAAAAATTTAGCATTCAGATATGTTACAAAATGTTATTGCACCTTAAAAACGATGCCTGTTTTGTATTTTGACAGATACAAAGAAAATTCTTCAGTATACTTGTCTTCAATCTCCGACTAGTAAAGTTCCATCAAACCCAGATCACCATCCAGCCTCTCTCGAGGTATTTCATATATTGCTAAAAATTCAAATACCTAGATAATTTCTTCTTTATCGGAAGTTATTTCTTCAACATTCCTAAGTCACCTCAATAATTTTATCAATATATGGCAAAACTGTAGAATACCGCTTCCTAAGCTGATAAAAAGTTGTCTCTGCATCATTTATGTTTTCCTTCAGACTTTGGTATAAACGCCTTGCCTCTTCAGCTACATGTATAAACCCCAGATGACCTGCTACACCACAAAGTGTATGACTTAGCATTTTTGCTTCCTCATACCGTTTTTGACTAATCATGCTATTCAATTGATCTATATAATCTGCTTTGACAAACTGAACCATCGTTTTTTGAAACAAATCCCATTTACCCTTATATCGATCCAGTGCTTCCCTGACCATAAATCCGGGTAATTCATCCGGCCAGTTATCTGTATCCATACCCGCTATAAACTTATCTCCGGTATTTCGCTGATTTTTTTTGTTTGTAAGATATTTTCCCAATGTTTTAAGTAAAACTGTTTCGCTTATTGGCTTTGCAATATGACCATTCATACCCGCCATATGAGCCTCTTCTATATCCTTTTGAAACGCATTGGCAGTCATCGCTATAATAGGAACCTTTCTTGCTTTTTCATTTTCAAGCATCCTTATTTTTTTTGAAGCTGTATACCCATCCATTTCAGGCATCTGTATATCCATAAATATAATATCATAAGGCTTCACAGCATTTTCAAATAATTTTACAGCTTCAAGCCCATTTTCTGCTGATTTTATAATTATATGTGTAGGGGACAATAATTGCTCTACTATAACTCTATTCAGAGCTATATCATCCACCAATAATAATCTTTTATTTGAATAATTCGGATAATCTTTTCTGCTGGAATATATTTTTTTATTTTGGGTATTTAATTTGATTTGAATCAGAATATCAAACAACGTCGAAGGAAACACAGGCTTTGTTATAAATATATTTAGCCCCAATTTCTTTGCTTTCTTTTCAAAATTAATGTACTCATAACCATAATGTAAGATTGCTACCAGACTTTCATCGCTAATGTATTTTATTGCCTCAACAATCTCGTAACAATTCTCGTCCTGCTGCTTCCAATCCAGCAATATAACATCATAAGGCTTTTTGTATATAACTCTTGCATTCATCAAATTTACAGCATCCTTACCATTATGTGCAGCATCAGCATTAACACCAAAGCTTCTTAGTATTTCCAATAAGTAACTGCACATATCATGATTATCTGCTACAACCAACACATTCATACCAGTTAAAACAGTGTTTTCTACATATTCATTCTTATCAGGCAGATCAAACCAAATATCAAATATAAACCTACTTCCCACACCTGCCTGACTGAATACTTTTACTTTCCCGCCCATCAGTTCAACAATATTTTTAGATATAACAAGCTCAATACCAGTACCTCCAAATCTTCTGGTTATATTTCCATCTGCCTGCTCAAATGCTCTAAACAACTTTGATAATTGTTCCTGCTTCATTCCTATTCCATTATCGGAAACAGTAATTTGAATATGAATTTTTTTATCTTTTCCACCGATTTTTTTTAATTCTAAAGTGATCTCGTTATATTCATCAGTAAATTTAATTGAGTTGTTGAGCAGATTCATAATAACCTGGTTAAGCCTTAATGAGTCCCCTATAACTTTTTCTGGTAATTGAGAATCCATTTTTACAAAAATTCTTTGTTTTTTCTCATCAGCTTTTAATGCTATAACACTTATCAGTTCTTTAATATTCTTCTCCAGATCAAAACAGTCGTTGACCAACACTAGTTTTCCAGCTTCTATCTTTGATAAATCAAGAATATCATTTATAATTCCCAATAAATGCTTTGATGCCATATCAATTTTAGTCAGGCAGTCCTTTATTTTAGTAATATCCTGCATTCGATTTGCAATTTGTGACATACCCATAACAACATTAAGCGGTGTCCTTATTTC
>CAYYEC010000369.1:0-2546 GCA_964470745.1 uncultured Eubacteriales bacterium
TGATAATATACTGTAAGAATCCCTGTCAATATGCGCAGGTATTATTACTCCCTCCATCCTATTTACAATTTCATAGATCTCATCAATTGAAAGTAATGTAGCTCGTAAAAGTAATCTTTCATTATGTCCAATTATTTCATCATTTTTATCCATAATTATTTGCTCACCAAAAATTTCAGGTCTATTCTTTGTGTTAGGAAGTGCGTTATAGACTATTTCTTGCATTTTAAAACACTTTTCAACATCAGGAAATAAGCAAACCACATGAATTTCTTCACTGGTTTCAACTTCCATACCCGGAATCACAATAATATTTTTATCTTTTGAACATTCCACAACAGCCGAAACATTTTCAGCAGTATTGTGGTCTGTGATGGCAATTATATCAATTCCCTTAAGACATGACATATTAATAATATTATTTGGTGTCATATCACTATCAGAACAAGGAGACAAACATGAATGTATATGCAAGTCTACAGCTAATCTCATTTATCTTCTCCATTAATAATTTTATGTGCATTTATACATAATTCGTATGCGCTCAAATCAGTACTTAGTATAACAATTCCTTCTTGTTCAGCTCTATTAATTGTAGCATCTTCAACTTTAATATTCTCAGGTATTATTATACATGTTACCTCTACCATTAAGGCAACAGCCACAATATTTAGATTTGTATGGACTGTTATCCATATATCATCTTTTTTGGCATTAGCCATAACCCAGCTTAATAGGTCACAAACATATACACCCGAGATGGTCTTATCTAATTCTACATTGTTTGTAAGAACTCTAATTGGCATGTTTTTTATAAATTCTTTGATTAGCATATTCTTTACACCTTTATTCCTTTTTTTCATATTGATCCAAATCTTTATCAAGAACAGGTGGCATTTTAGCCTCAAGCTCCATCATTTGCATAGCTAAATTTCTAACTTTATCTCTTAATTTAAATATACAATCTGTTACATTTGCGTTTCCCCTTACAATATCTTCAGCAAGAGCGTGACAACTTGGAGCTCCACATGCTCCACAGTCAAGTCCAGGTAATGTACTGTTTATTTTTTCTAATGTATCCATTTTTTGTAAAGCTTTTTCCATATCCTGATCCAGCTTCATTATAGGCTTATGTTTCATATTTTCAGTCCAGAGCAAATCTTCATATGATTCATTATTTTTATCATTAGATTTACTAATTTGCTGGCTCTCATCAATATGACGTTTCAGATTTGTCTTTGCAACATAAGGGTTTTCAACAGCTAAAGGTCCACCAAGACACCCCCCGGTACAGGCTAACGCTTCAACAAAATCTATATCTTCTAATCTATCATTTTCAATTTCTTCCAATATTTTAATAACATTTTGTATTCCATCAACAGCAAGGTATTTTTCAGTCCCCAATGCACTACTCTCACCACCTGAGTTTGCCCAGCCTATTCCTTCAAATCCCGCTTGAATCAAATCATCGCATTCACTAATAGTTTTTAACTTAACAAGTATCTTTAAATATATGTCTTTTATTGATATTACACCATCAACAAAGGATTTTTTTCTTTCATAAGGAGCTTTAACACTAGTTACTTTTGCTGCACAGGGCGATATAAAAAACACGCCTATATCTTCTGGAGAAATGCTTTTCTCATTAACCAATTCACTTTTAATAACTTTTGCTGCTACTTCCATAGGTGATTCCAGCTTTACAATATTATCAATCAGATTTGGAAATCTAACTTGTATCAGCCTTACAACAGCAGGGCAAGCCGATGAGATAGCAGGCTTTTTCAATTCATGATTCTTTATTAGTTTTTTTGCTGCTTCAGTTACAATTTCTGCAGCCTTAGCTACTTCAAAAGTCTTATTAAACCCTAACAACTTTAACGCTGTTAAAATTTGATTCCTGGAAAAAGTAGAATTATACTGTCCATATAGAGCCGGCGCAGGTATTGCAACCTTATATTTATATTTATCAATAAGCTCTAATGGATCCGTAATTGCATTTTTGGCATGATAAGGGCATACCCTTATACATTCACCACAATCTATACATCTTTCATCTATAATTCTAGCTTTACTTTTTCTTACCCTTATGGCTTCAGTAGGACATCTCTTTATACAATTCGTGCAACCCTTACATTTATCTTCAACTAACTTAACTGAATGAAAATATTCGTCCATTATATCAACTCCATTGCTTAGGCGAGAGGCGATGGGCAATAGGCAATAGGGATACTCTCAACCTATTGCCTATTGCCCATTACCTATTGCCCATTTAAATATACCGTTATGGTAACAGTAGTACCTTTGCCTTTTTCAGATACAATTTCAAAAATATCAGAATTTCTTTTAATGTTTGGTAAACCCATTCCAGCACCAAATCCCATTTCTCTTATACTATCCGGTGCTGTAGAAAACCCCTCCTGCATTGCCAAATCAATGTCTTCAATTCCTGGTCCTTCATCTATTATTTTAATGACTACCTTTTGTCCATCAATTTCAATATCCGCAACTCCACCATTACCATGGATCACAGCATTGATTTCAGC
>CAYYEC010000369.1:2556-4446 GCA_964470745.1 uncultured Eubacteriales bacterium
AATCTGTGGTTGAACTCCTAATTGCGTTAATATCTTTTTTACATTACTTGATGCTTCTCCAGCAAGAGAAAAGTCATTTTTTACAATTTCGTATTGCCTTCTAATAATATTTGGACTCAATTCCATACACCTCTTCCAGTTATACCTGCAGAGTATAACTTCCCACAAGCTATAAACATTGGATGTTTTATGGAAAGAACTGTTATGCCCTTTTCTTTGGCTAATTGTACAATATTATCCTGAGGCTTTTTCCCCCTCACAAATGCAACTACTTTTATATCCATCATCTCTGCAGTCCTTATTACCTGTGGATTAACCAGACCTGTTAACAACATAACATTTTCTTTAACAAAAGCCATAACATCACTCATCAAATCTGACCCGCATGCAGATACAATCTCCAAATTGATATCTTCAATTGTTATTACCTCTGCATCTAATAATTCAATTATTTCATGTAAATTCATATGACACCTCAACAAAAATTTCTACAATAATTATAACACTTTGTTAATGAATTAACAATATTATATTTTTAAAAACTACTTTATGTTTATTTCTTTAAGCTTCTCTTTAACTTTCTTAAAATCCTGCCACATAAGTATTTTTTTTGATTCGTCTCTTAACAAAGCTGCCGGATGAAATGTCGGCATAAACATACATCCTTTTTTTTCTATCCAGTTTCCTCTTATATTTGTAATCTTAGCATCCTTATCTATTATATATTTCACTGCAGTACCACCTAAACATACTACAATTTTAGGCTCTATTAGTTTAAACTGTTTTCTCAAGAAATGTAAACATCCTTGAGCCTCTTCTTCAAGTGGAATCCTATTTCCTGGTGGTCTACATTTTACTATATTTGCTATGTAGTATTGATCAGAAGTAATATTTTGAGCCTTTAAAAGTAAATCAAGTAGTTGTCCAGCCGCACCAACAAAAGGTAAGCCTTGCATATCCTCTTGTGCTCCAGGCCCTTCTCCTATAAGCATCATCGGTGCTGTTTCATTACCTCTTCCTATAACAACATTATTTCTTGTCCTACCTAAATTGCAATTATTACAGCTGCTGCATTCTTCTATAAGTTCATTCCACCCATACATACTATCACTCCACAATAATTAGACCTATTTATAATATATTTTGACAACTGCTATACTTATGTTAAGTATAGCAGTTGTCAAAATATATTTCAAATAAAACTCATTGTTATCTACGCACTCTCGTTTCTTCTGCTTATATTTCACTCCAATAAGCCAAATATAAAAAAACTGGCCAAAGACCAGTTTTTTTATATTTGAAATAATTATTCGATTATATCAGAAATAGCTCCAGATCCTACTGTTCTTCCACCTTCACGGATAGAGAACTTCAAACCTTTTTCCATAGCTATCGGAGCTATTAATTTAATTGTCATAGTGATGTTATCACCAGGCATACACATTTCAGTACCTTCTGGCAAGTCAATTACACCAGTAACGTCAGTTGTTCTAAAGTAAAACTGAGGTCTGTAATTATTAAAGAAAGGAGTATGTCTACCACCTTCTTCTTTTGAAAGAACGTATACTTGAGCTTTGAAGTGAGTATGTGGTTTGATTGAACCTGGTTTAGCAAGAACCTGACCTCTTTCGATTTCAGATCTTTGAACTCCTCTTAAAAGAGCTCCTATATTATCACCGGCAACAGCCTGGTCTAGAAGTTTTCTGAACATTTCAACTCCAGTTACAGTCGTTTTTCTTGGAGCTTCTGCTAATCCAATGATTTCAACTTCTTCACCAACCTTGATGGTTCCTCTTTCCACTCTACCAGTAGCAACAGTTCCACGACCAGTGATTGTGAAAACATCTTCTACAGGCATAATGAATGGTAAATCAGTTGGTCTTTCAGGTG
>CAYYEC010000370.1:0-4417 GCA_964470745.1 uncultured Eubacteriales bacterium
TCCATTAATATAACATCAGGATTCTCGACTCTTGCCATATTTATAGCCTCATCTCCAGTTGAGGCTTGCGATACTACTAACATATCGTCTTCCAATTCAATTATTTGTTTTAATCCTTGTCTTACCATTGAGTGATCATCTGCAATTAATACTTTTATTTTATCCATTCAACTCTTCCTCCTTATTCTCTAAAGGAATTGTTATATTAAGACGCGTTCCTTTATTTGGGTCTGAATTTATTTTAATATTTCCGTTTAATAAATCAACTCTTTCTCTCATGCTAAACAAGCCAAATCCACTACCTTTATCTTCACTACTTACTTTTAAATCCTTTACATTAAAACCTTGACCATCGTCATATATATATAAATTAAACACCCCATTTGTAAACTCCATATTTACTGTTACATTTTGTGCATTTGAGTGCTTTTTTATGTTATTAAACGCCTCTTGCACAATTCGAAATACAGTTAAAGCTATTTCTGATCTTATATCATCATATATACCAATAGTTCTGAAAGAAGTAACAATTCCTGTTTCCTCCTCAAATGTCATGATATATCTTTGTAATGTTGGTATCAAGCCTAAATCATCAAGAGACATAGGTCTTAAATTATATATTATTTTTCTGACATCCTGCAGGCTTTCCCTTACAATACTTTTTAAGTTATTTAACTCTTTCTTGGATTTATCAACATCAACATCAATTAGTCTTTCACATATCTCAGCTTTTAAAACTACATTTGACATTGACTGAGCTGGTCCATCATGAATATCTCTAGCTACTCTTTTCCTTTCCTCTTCTTGGGCTTTGATTATTCTATATCCTACATATTTCCTTTGTTGTACATCTTCTAATTGAACACTTAACTCTTTTAAATCTCCAGTCAAAAAATCCATAGCAGTACCAACATGAGATACTAAATTGTTGGCTTTTTCAACAATTTTTTTTGCTTCCTTTATTCGAACCTCTAAATCATTTCTTCTCTTAATAAAATTTGCCTCCTGTTCTCGTTTAACTGCTAATTCAATACGTAGGTTATCAGCCTTCTCATATGCTTGCCTTAAGTCATCCTGAGTATGTTTACTAAAGTTTTTATTTATAAGCATCAGTTTCCGTTTACTTTCTTTTAATTCAGCTTCCAGAAATTCAACCTTATCAATAACTTTAATAACTTCATCTTTTAGGTCTCTTAGTTCCTGCTCAAGCCTTTCACATTCGTTTCTAGAGCTTTCAGCAATGTCATAAATTTCATTTTTACTATCACTAATAGCTTTTACTGTTTTATCGACAATTTCATTCATTTTTGCAACATCTAATTTAAAGTTTGCCACATTTCTTCCCCCAAAAGGTAAATATAAAAACATAAATAAACAAGTTTTAAGCTATACTTTAGTAGTTTGTAACAATTCAAATTTTATGTATATAAAGGTGTTACAAATCTACTCCCTTGATTTGTGGCTTGTACACTTAAAAACATATGTTACAAGTCACATGTATTTTCTTAATACATAAAACATTATAACATATGATTTTTTATTATAAAATTAATTTTTTATTTCGAAATATAAAAACCCACAAAACATGATATATAATACCAAACTTTATAGGTTTATAATTAATGATTTTGCTTCAATAAAACCATCATGATAAAGCTGATTAACTATAGGAGAATCTCCATGATATCTTAATCCTCCTACATATGTACCTACTGGTATAAAATTGTGTCCTACTATATATAACGCAATATAACGCACAAAAAATTTTGCATTTTATTTTTGTGCGCTTATATTACCTAAAGCTCTTATCGCAAAAATCCAATTATTCATATGTCGTTTCATTTTTGCGATTTATATAGTAAGAAAAACTTAAGTAATTTTAAACATTTTATCAAAAAAATAATCATATATTATCCATATGTATGATTGTTTTTGTGATGAAATATAGGAGGTAAGCACCTTGTTATTAAAGAAAGTTAGAATTATAGTTATATTATTTGCATTTATTGTTTCTGCAATATTTATATACAAAAATATCTATAGCCTGGATGATTTTCATTCAAATTATGAAGAAATTTTAGAAACTACCATAAATGAAAACTCAGATAATGGAAATTTTGAAGAAAATCTTTATGAACAGAAGGAAAGAACTACTGAAGAAAAAAAGAAAAAGAAAAAGCCTCCTTGCCATATACATATCAATTTAGACGAAAAAAAAATGTATGTATATAAAAATAATGAACTAATAAAAACTTATCCTGTTTCAGGAGGTAAAGTAAGTACACCTTCACCAGAAGGCACTTGGGTCATAATTTCAAAAGACAATTGGGGTGAAGGATTTGGAGGTGCTTGGATGGGACTGAACGTACCCTGGGGCAAATACGGAATACATGGTACTGTTTATCCTTGGTTCGTTGGTAAGCAAAATGCATCTAAGGGTTGTATTCGTATGCTTAATAAAGACGTTAAAGAATTATATAGTATAGCTCCTCATGGTACGATAGTTTCTATAGTTCACGAGAACAAACCTTTTAGAATACTGAAAAGTGGAGATATTGGTTCAGATGTTAGAGATGTTCAACTTGCATTAAAAGAATTAAAATACTATAATAACTGGGTTGATGGTAAATATGGAGATGGTCTGAAAAAATGTGTTATAAAGTTTCAAAAGGATAATAAGCTCCATGCCAATGGTATAGTTAATAGTAGCACTTATCAACTTATTATGAAAAAGGCTGAAGAGTCAAAAAATGCTAGTTCAAGTACAGTAGAATAAATTTACATTTTCATTTGGAGGCTATATGCAGAAAGATTTTGAGACACAAAGACTAATACTGAAAGTTTTGGATGGGTCTTATGCCGATGCAGTTCTAGAATATAATATTAGAAATAAAGATTTTTTACAGGAATGGGAACCTTCAAAATCCTTAGGATATTACACAAAGGAGTATCAAGAAGTAGAACTGGAATTCGAATTAAAGAGTTTTTATAAAGGGAGTTCTTTAAAGCTCTGGATATTTAAAAAGGAAGAAACATCAAAAATTATTGGTTGTATTATTTTTAATAATATAATTAGAGGAGCTTTTCTCTCCTGTCATCTTGGATATAAGCTTGATAAGGATGAAATTAATAATGGTTATGTTACTGAATCAGTTGAAAAAGGAATTGATATTATTTTTAATAAATATTGCCTACATAGGATTGAAGCAAATATTATGCCTAGGAATACTCGTTCATTAAGAGTTGTAAAAAAATTAGGCTTTTACAATGAAGGTATAGCAAAAAACTATCTAAAAATTAATGGAAAATGGGAAGACCATATTCATATGGTTTTATTGAATGATAAGGAGTAAGAAGTGTGTTAAAGTCGAGTAGATGGAATCTCGATGCTTCAGTCTACTGGACCTTAACACAAATTCATTCGATTAATTCTAATTTTCTGTTATGTATTTGCATAAAATTTTAAGAAGCCCTTTTAAACCCACTTCTCCTCTACTTGCTATAATTTTAATTTAGCTCTATATATTATAAATTTTAAAACTATAATTATATCCCACACACTTTACAATTAAACATTAAATCTAAAATTTTTACCTGAAATTATCTGAAATTTTTAAGGTGTAAATTTATAATAATATGCGTTAGTATTTAATTAAAGATACCTTATAAAATATATATTGCATTATGGTAACCAAAACTAAATACTTTTAAAATTGGAGGTATAATGAATGCAAAATATGCTTGGTGCTAAACTAAGTACTACACCTAAAGTAAAGAAAAAAATCTCACCGGGGTTCAAGATGTTTTTAATGATTTCCCCTTTTATTATTTTGTCTTTTATCTTCTCGTATTTTCCACTATACGGTTGGATATATGCATTTTTTGACTATAGACCCCCATTAAGGCTTTCTCAATGTGAATTTGTGGGCTTAAAATGGTTTGAATTACTTTTTAGAAATTCTACACAAATTAAACAGCTTTTAGGGGTTATTGTAAATACATTTGCAATGAGTGGCTTGGGAATAATCTCGTCAGTCTTCCCTGTTGCTTTCGCTATATTTTTAACTGAGATTAGATCTAACGCTTTCAAGAAGGGGGTTCAAGTATTAACAACTCTTCCAAACTTTATAAGTTGGGTTCTTGTTTACTCTGTTGCCTTTTCATTGTTTTCAAGTACTGGTATGGTAAACAACTTTGGGCAATCACTCGGACTTTTTGATGCTCCCATAAAGTTTCTCGACTCTGATAATCACACGTGGATTAAAATGGCACTTTGGGGTAATTGGAAAGGATTGGGTTGGGGTTCAATTATGTATCTTGCAGCCATTGCGGGAATTGATCAAGAACTATATCAAGCTGCAAGAGTAGATGGAGCAGGACGTTTTAAGCTCATGTGGCACATTACTCTTCCTGGACT
>CAYYEC010000371.1:0-4412 GCA_964470745.1 uncultured Eubacteriales bacterium
GTATTATAGTGTTGGCATATAATCATTTGGATTATACAAAATTATGTATAGAAAGCTTATATAAATATACTTCTCATATAAAGTTTGAACTTATTACTATAAATAATGGTTCAACTGATGGAACTGAAGAATACTTCAATTCTTTACCTAATGTTAAAAAAATAAATTATAGCAATAATATGGGAGGAGATAAACCAGTTAATGAAGGTATAAAACAGGCTGAGGGAGAATTTGCTCTGTTTTTAAGTAATGATTTGGTTTTAACGCAAAACTGGCTGGATAATTTACTGGAATGTATAATGTCAGATGAGAAAATTGGTATGGTAGTACCGCTCTGCAGCTATTCATCCAATTATCAACAAATAAATCTGGGTTATGATAGTTTAGAAAAAATGTTTGAAATAGCAAAGCAATACAATGTGAGTAATCCTGATAAATGGGATGAGAGACTAAGATTAGTGACATATACTTTCTTGATTAGAACAGACCTGATAAATAAACTTGGAGGAATAGATGAGGCCTACAGTCCAGGCGGGTTTGAAGATGATGATCTAAGTTTTAGAGTGAGAAGAGCCGGGTATAAGTTAATACTCGCCAGGGATACGTTTATTCATCATTTTGGCTCTGCTACCTATGTAGATGATTATATGAAATCCGATTTATTGAAGAGGAATCGCAGCATATTTTATAGCAAATTTGGTGTTGATACCTGGACTGTTTCTAGAATTGATTTTGGAATTATAAATTTAATTAATTTTAATAAGCAAAAAGACATTAATATCTTGGGAATTGGTTCTTCCTGTGGATCAACCATACTTCAAATTAAAAACCTTTTTAGAGAAAGAGGTACTAGGGATGTTAAGTTATGGTATTTGACAGAAGAAGAGAGATACCTAACTGATTTAAAAACAATATGTGACAATGCGATATGTGAGCAAACCGAAAAAATATTGTCACTATATAAAAATAATAGTTTTGATTATATTATAGTTGACAGTGAGTTACAATATTTTAAGAACCCGGATGCTTTTTTAGATAATTTAGCAGTAATACTAAAAGAAAATGGCCAGTTGATATATGCGGATACTGATAAAGCAGAAAATACTAGAAAATATTATAATACTACTAAAAACAGTACAACTTTTAAGAATGTTTTATTATATCCTGGATATGATTTTTGGCTCAATGATATAATATTTCAAGATAATAATATAGGAAATTTTTTAGGGGTAGATGTAGGAAAAAACCCCCTAGGCATATTAAGAGATGAATTTTATAAACAGGGGTATAAATTATGTACTATTGATAAAGGAAATATATGTGATGCAGAATATATAATATTTTGTGATGTGCCAAAATCATCCGAAAGCACATTTTTTAAAAGCATTTATCATGTTGTTCAAAAAGGTCAGATGTATCTGGAGGAATGCAAAAAAAAGAAAACGAATGCTAAGCTGGTATTACTTTTACTGGAGCCGCAATTTGTTATGCCTGAAAATTATGATAAAAAAATGCATGAATGTTTTGATATTATATTTACTTATAATGACGATTTGGTAGATAATGATAGATATTTGAAATATTGCTATTCTCAGCCTGCCAATGTCATAAATATATGTGAGAAAAGTTTTGAACAAAAAAAATTATGTACATTGATTTCAAGTAATAAATTTTCTAATGTTCCAGGTGAATTATTCAGCGAAAGAAGAAGAGCCATTGACTATTTTGAAAGAAATCACATAGAGAACTTTGATTTTTATGGAAATTCATGGCAAAACATGGGTTATAAAAGCTATAAAGGTAGAATACCTGGAAAACTTGAGGTGTTATCTCAATATAAATTCTGTATTTGCTATGAAAATGGAATACAAAACGGTTATATAACTGAAAAAATATTTGACTGCTTTTTTTCAGGCTGTGTTCCTATATACTTAGGAGCTCCAAATGTGACAGATTATATACCTGAAAATACATTTGTAGATAGGAGAGCATTTATAGATTATAATGAATTATACTCTTTTATTAAAGAAATTGATGAAAAAGGATTTAATGAATATTTAAATAATATTAAAAACTTTTTGACTTCTCCATTATTTGAGAAATTTACACATCAGTATTTTGCACAAGATTTTATAAGAGTTCTTGGAGCAAGATGAAGAAAAAGGATAGTCTGAATCACGGATTGAGCAGATCACATAGATTTAAAAAAATCCGTGTGATTACAAAAAAGTATCAACATCAATATATATAATTAAACACATAAATAATTTATTAAAATACATCTATAGATTATTTATGTGTTTAATTAATATTGTCAGAAAGGTTCAATGACAATAGCCAGCAAAGCAAAACTGTCAAAGAACCTTTTGAATAAAACAATCCTCAAAATGTTCTTTCATGCTTTTGCCGTGGGAAGGGGTATAAAACTTAAAAAAATAAATAACAGAAAGTAACGCTTATATCAAAGGTTTGAAGTATTTATGAGAAAAATTATCCAGAAATAGTTATTGACTAAATTCAATAACTATAGTATATTATTAAAGTAAATAAAAGAATATAAGTGAATTATGTCTAAAAATGTTGTATAATGTCATAAAGTGAAATTGAGTTACTTTTTATAATGTAAAAAGCAATAAATAACTTAATCTGTTGTGCTATATAAATCGCAAAAATGAATTTACATAGGACTAATTAAATTTTTGCGATATAAATCAGAGGTAATATAATCGCACAAAAATAAAAATGTAAAATCTTTTGCGCGTTATATATAAATAAATAATAACTTACTAAGGAATATTATACCAATACAAAAATGTATGCTATTCCTATAAAATTCAAGTAAATGGTTTAATTAACCAAATACAAGAGACTTGAACATTGAAAAATTAACATCCTTATCTATAAACATATTTATATAAAAACATGTATTATAGGCTAAAAGCTTGGTTTTAAGTCTTGTTAATAGACTCCATAGATGATGTAAGTTCAAAATCTGTCACAAATCCATTGAGTGTAGTCAGTAGATGCAGCTTATAACCAAAATAGGTTTCTTTTTTTGAAGGGTATATCCCACAAGTAGCTCCATGTCCTCTAAATGTTTTATGAAATCTAGATCTACCAATTTTTGTCTGTAATAATAGATTACTATAATATGTTGGAGTTTTTTATTTGCAAGTTTTGCTAACTAAATTAACTATATAGTTTTGGTTTATGAAGAACTACTGAATGAAACTAATTTTATTAGCGAAGTAGAACTGTTTCCGCTAATAAAATTAGTTGTTTTTAATCATAAACCATATAGCACAACGAGTTAACTTAATAACGTCAAAAAGGTTCCATGACACGTGCCAGCAAGCAAAACTGTCAAAGAACCTTTTGAATAAAGCAATCCTCATAAAAGGATATCATTGTAAAAGTATACTCCTTTTATGCTGGGTTGTAAATAAAAAATAAAAATTAAGTAAGCATATAGGAGGTTTAAGTATGTATGATGTAATAATAATAGGATCTGGTCCAGCTGCGATTCAGATGGCTGTTAGATTTGAAGAACTCAAGGAAAGAAATGATGAAATGATTAATTATTTAATTATTGAAAGAGAGAATGTTTCAGGTTCGACTTTTACAACCTATCCAGTACATGGAAAACTTGTAAGTAATAATAAGGTATATACGGGAGCATGTCCAAAAAGCGAATTTAGCGAGAGATTTGACTGGAATAGTCTTATTAGTGATGACAAAGAAATATTGACAAGAAAGTATTCTAAAGACTTTTATCCAGATAAGGATATTATACCCAAAATGTTACATGACTTTATAGAAAAGTACAATATACCTATAAGTTATAATGAAATATGCGAAGAGGTATGTAAAGATGATGATGGTAGTTTCACAATAAATACCAACAAAAAAGAATATCACTGTAAACATGTTGTAGTTGCCACAGGCTATAAGCCATTTTCCCCAAATATTAAGGGAATTGAATATACTACGCCATATTGTAAAATAAAAGAGAAGATGCATTATAGAGATAAAAGTGTGTTTATCATTGGAAAAGGTAACAGTGCATTAGAATGTGCAAAGGACATACTAAATGAGGCAAATATGATTTTGCTAGGTAGTCCTGAGTCATTAAGGCTTGCCTATCAAACTCATTATGTGGGAAGTCCAAGAATGATTAACTGTCTTCCTATTGAAAATTATCAACTCAAGAATTTAGCAGCTATGTTAGATTGTACGATTGAACAAGTGGGAAAAAAAGGAGATGCTTTTAGTGTTCGTGTAAAATATATGCATGCAGATAATGAAGTGGAAGAAATAGAAGTGGATGAAGTTATTTGCTGCACAGGTTTTACAGGCAATATACCAAATATTACACCAAACATTACAAAAATATTAGATGTATTTCCAAATAT
>CAYYEC010000372.1:0-1606 GCA_964470745.1 uncultured Eubacteriales bacterium
ATTAAATGCCAAGGTATGTATTAAGGAAGGGAAGGTAATAAAAACTCCGGGAGAGAACGGTCGTAGGATAGATATTGATAACTCGGTAATAAAGTTTAAGAATGAGTTGGAAAAGGGATCTGATTATATTGTTGAATTTTCTACTGAGAATAATTTTGAAATAGAGGTTGTACCACCTCAATTAAACCTGGATGAATTAAAGGGTATTGAAGGGGTAATTTCAGAGTATTCTACTATTGTAAAGGCAAAAGATAATATTGACTCCGTGCTGCTTGCTTCATATGCAATACATGGTGCACTGGTAAATCATTCATTGCAAGGCCAGGACAAAGAGGAAGGCATCTTCTCGTTTAATGAATGTCTCAAGGAGTCTGGTGTTTTAAAAGAGGAAAGTGACGAAGGCTATAATCAGGTTGCTTCTACACTCTATGTTGCTGCCTTAAACACAGGAATAAATCCTGAATTTATAACAAGGTCACCACATGAATATTATGTTGACTATATAGCTCCCGGTCTTGATGTTCTTGTGTCAGGTAATGGGGAAGATTTCAAATTTGCCAATACTACGGAGAATATGATAATGATACTGGCGGAAGTGAATAATGATAGAATATATGTCAGAATCCTGGGCAGCAAACAGAATGATGATGAAAGAGCTGAGGTTAAATCAGAAGTTGTACAAGTATATGAACCTTCAGTAATTAATTTGGAAGATATGAGTCTTAAGCCAGGAGAGAATAAAGTAATTACTCAGGGTAAGGAAGGACTTAAGGTAGAGGTGCATAAATTAAATTTTAAAGGTAATGTACAGACATCAAAGGAATATTTATATACAGACATATACAAGGCTGAAAATTCCATAGTCCAAGTTGGGCCGGATACCGGATGGGTCAGCACTAACGATAAATAGGATATATAATCAAGTTAAAAATAAGTTGATACAGTTTCTATGGCTCCATGTCCTATTATTTTTGTTCCGTATTCATTAAGGTAACCATCATAGAAAGCTACATTGGATACTTTGCTTCCGAATTCACTCAGAAGAATGTCAAACATTTTAACATCAGTTACGGCAAAAGTGTTTCTGGTTAATATGAGATAATAAATACTCTTATATTTATATAAGCAGCTATCACCTGAGTATATTGTATCAATTCTTTTGCATAGGCCTACAAGGTCATCGAAGTTATTGAATGAGTATATCATCAAAGTAGAGCATATCTTTGGATTCTTCTTTTTGACCTTTAAATCAGATTTTCTAAACCTGTTTTTAATATATTTTTGTATAGACTCAAAGTCTCCGTCTTCATCCATTTTAGTAATAGTTATTATAAACCCTTCATCAGAATCAGGGATGGGTTCAATAATCAACTGGGAATCGGACACATTAAATCCAAACTCTACTTCAGCTTGTTCCATCATATCCCAAAAGAGCTCCTGAGCTGCAGGTGAGTTGTAATTAAGTGTATCAAAGTCAATGTTTCTTTCTTCAAGGTCATTTAATGAAATTGTCACCTTAATCATGTTTTCGCTAATTCTTTCTATTTTCATTTTAACCACCCATGATATATGAGTATAAACTTACAGCCTCAATAATTTGTCCTTA
>CAYYEC010000372.1:1616-4387 GCA_964470745.1 uncultured Eubacteriales bacterium
TATTTTATTCCAATAAAATTTTTCCAGGCTTCTGTAATGCTTATATATGTGGGCTTAGAAACATGTAAATACTTATTTTAATGGTAGGATGAACTTTAAAATATGTCTTTTTTACCCTGGGGTAACAAATATTGGTGCTAATGAATAGTATGGAGTAAACTAAGTTATATAGAAAATTACAAAAGGGGAGGTTTGTTTATGACAGACAATAAAGGATTTCTTGGAGGTATTTTTGACAACTGCACAATTCTTTGGTTTATTATTTTATTTCTTTTACTTTTTTGGAAATGTGGCTGCGGAGTAGATGACTATGACTACATAGGTGAAACGGTAGGCCCAGGACTGACCATCGAATAAGAATTTATGAACAATAATTATTAATCAATTTAGGAGGTGAATATAAAATGAGCGATAGAGGATTCGGATTTGGATGTGGTAATGATTGGATATGGATTATTATTGCAATAATCGTAATCTGTTGCCTATGCCCAGGACTCTTTGGCCCTTGCTGCAAGGACTAAATTTCCCAGGGAGCAATAAAATACTTATTTTTTCTATAACGGACTTGATGCTATGGTGGCAGACAGTCCGTTTATTATATTCCTTAATTCATATGTTGCAATAAACTCAAAATTTGAACGTAATTTATTTATTGCAACATATTTAGCAGTTGTTTAATTATAAGATATTGCAAGGAAGTATTATATGTAATAATATATAATAAAGTAAAAAAAACCAATAAAATGTCGAAAAAGAGGGGGTTGCATGCTTCCTGAACCTACAAGGTATAATATTGAAGGTTTATCAGAAAAACTTGAATTTGAAATGAAAGATATGGCAGTATTGTTCTCAAGCTATATAAAAGAAATGAGGGAAGAAATTTCCGAAGTGAGTAGACTTTATACCATAAAAGACTGGAGTGCACTGCAGAGAACTGTACATAATATCAAAGGAGTATCTTCCAATTTAGGTGTTACTGATGTATATGATTGTGCATTTGAGTTGGACATACTACTAAAGGAAAACCAGATGGAAAAGGTTGAATTTTTTATAGAGAGAATGAAGAATTTAATATATGCTGCAGAAGAGGAAATCATTAATTTTTTTCTTATAAAGGGGTATCGACTATAGTACTCTGTAAAGCATGAAATAGTAGGAGGTCAAATGCTGTGTTCACTGAAAAGAAGGTTATGATTGTTGAAGATTCTTATACTGTTAGATATGAGGTAAAACTTATACTCGAAAAAATTGGTATAAATGTTGTTGAAGTTGCCAACGGATTGGGAATGCATAATCTTATGGAGGAATATGGAAAATGCGTGGATTTGGTAATTATGGACCTTAATTTAAAGCATGAAAGTGGATTTGAGTTGATTCAAGCGTTGAAAGCAAGTGAAAGATATAAGAAAATACCTGTTCTAATTTTGACTGAACATGCTAATAAAGACAATGTTATAAAAGCTAAACAACTTGGGGTTTTTGGATATTTGAGAAAGCCAATACAAAAAGATGAGCTTCTAACCAGGGTTGAGAGTATTCTAGGAGGTTGAAAACTAGTGCCTGTGAAATCTACAGACACTAATTTCTTTTCAGAGTACTGGTAGTTATGAGTTAAGTATTTCGTGAATTCTCAATGCTTTATCCAGAACAGTTTTCCTGCGGTTGTTTACAATAGGTTTAACTGTATTAAGGGTTTTTATAATAAGATCCTTATCGATTTTTTGATTTCTAGCAGTACTGAAGTGACGTTTCAGGTCTTTATACGCACTACTGAGTTCATTGCTTTTACTGATTGCTTCTCCAAGCTTGCCTCTGTGCATTTGAGGGGAGTAGTCAGCTAGGATTTGAAGCAACCGGTTTAATGTACTGACATTATCTGGAAAAACTGTAGACTCAGAATTTCTTTGCTGTCTGGACCTATATGTATCCTGAATTTTCCCGGCTGCATAAATTCCATTAGCAATACTTTCCAAAATATTATATTTATCTGTTTTGCTACTATCCATATAATCACCTGCTATTATTAATATTTATATTTTATTTTATGTAAAACCTCAAAGTATCGTTACATTAATATGGAAATTTAAAAGTACAAATAGGGTGCATATTCTTAAAGTGAAGAAATAACTTCCATAAACATATTAAGGATATGCACCTCATAAATAAATGAGTTTTGACCACTGCACATTTATGATGTATAATTATTATTTAATACTATAGCATAAATCAGGAGAAACATTATGAACAAGGTAATTTGCGTATACAGCTCGTCGAGCTGCAGCATTGATAATTTTTACTTTAAACTTGCAGCAGAATTGGGAAGTGAAATAGCTTTAAGAGAGGATGTACTTCTTTTTGGTGGTGGAATGATTGGCTTAATGGGAGCTACTGCCAGAGCAGTTCATGAAAATTCTGGAAAGGTTATAGGCGTGATTCCGGAAGCGCTGAACATAGAAGGAGTTGCTTATGAGAGCTGCGATGAACTTATAGTAACTCCGGGCATGAGAGAAAGGAAAGCTGTAATGGATTCCAGGTCTGATGCATTTATTGCACTGCCGGGGGGGTACGGTACCCTGGAGGAAATTCTGGAGATAATAACTTTAAAGCAGTTGAAGTACCATGATAAGCCTATAGTGATATTAAATGCAAAAGGTTTTTACAACAGGCTTATTGAGCAGTTTGAATATATTATTAAAGAGAGGTTTGCAAAACCGGAGTGCAGCAAGCTGTATTTTGTAACGGATAATGTTTCTAAAGCTTTAGAATATATT
>CAYYEC010000373.1:0-4379 GCA_964470745.1 uncultured Eubacteriales bacterium
CCTCTGTCTATATGTTACGCAATGCCAATGTAACTTCTTTAACGTAACATATATAAAAAACCTCCTCACAAAACTTTATTGGTTTACATATAATATTAATTAAGTAAATAATATAAAGGATTGGTGTGAATGTGGTATATTGTACAACCTAATGACTCAATTTATTTAATCGCCAAGAGATTCAATACTGCTCCACAAAAGATAATTCAGGCAAACCGTTTGCCTGGAACGGCAATTTATGTTGGTCAACCGCTAAACATTCGTGCTGAAAAAGAAATAATATATACAGTGCAGCAAGATGATTCATTATATGGAATTGCACAATTGTATAACACAATAGCTAAGAGCATTATTGCACTTAATAATTTGGCAAGTACTGCTTTATATATAGGACAAAAGCTCTTAATTCCACAATATACGGAAGTCCAGGTAAATGTGAATATAGCTAACATACGTAACGGACCTGGAATAAATTATAATATTATCGCCACTATGGTAAAAGATGCAAAACTCCCTGTAGAAAAATATCAACCGGGTTGGTATTTGGTCAGGCTATATAATGGCAATAAAGCATGGGTTGCTGAAGCGAATGTTACACTTCATGTGTATTCTGGAGATAAACCTATACAAGGTATTGTCGCTTTCTATACACTCTCAGAAGGCCCGGGCTTACCAAGTTCTTATAACTCATTTGTCAACAATACCGGTAATATTTCAGAATTAGGCCTATTTCTATATCAAATCAGTAGAGATGACCCTACACAAATTGATAAATTTGGAGATTTTACAGATAGAGATATAGAAACATTGGTTTCAATCGCTCATAAAAATAATATAAAAATACTTCCTGTAGTTCATAATCTTCTATATAAACCTGGAGGCACAACACTTGCAAAAAGCCTTATTAAACAGCTTGTCTCTACTGATGAAAACCGTAAATCTTTTGCCCAAAGCATACTAAAACTCATTCAAAGGTATAATTTTGATGGTGTAAATATAGATATAGAGGACGTAAATATTGAAGATAAGCAAAATTTATCGTTACTTTACGAGGAAATAGCAAACACCATCAAACCCTATGGCTATTTCTTCTCTGCTTCAGTTCCTGCAAGAATTGGTGACGAACCTTTCAATCCTTTCTCAGATCCTTTTGACTATGACTCTATTGGGAGCAGCGTAGATCAATTTGTAGTAATGCTCTATAATGAATTCGGCTGGCCGGGCAGCCCTCCCGGACCACCTGTAACCATAGGCTGGATGGAAAGAGTATTAAAATATACTATGACAAAAATGCCAAAGGAGAAAATCGTTGCGGCAGTATCTGTATTTGGATTTGATTTTAATTTGACAACAGGTAAAAATTCATATGCTTCTTTTGACAGAGCAATGGAACTAGCTAATAAATATAATAAAGAAATAATTTTTGATGAAAAAACAAAAACACCTATGTTTTCCTATGAGGATGAAGAAGGTAATAAACATGAAGTCTGGTTTGAAAATGCACAAAGTATTAAAGCAAAAATAGATTTAGCCTGGCAGTTAGGCATTAGTGGAGTGGCTCTATGGAGATTGGGACTTGAAGATCCGGATATTTGGACCATGCTTTCAAATGATGTAGTTGTAAAGAAATTTTAATTAAGCAAGAGTAATAGCCTTTTGGAATATTCTAAAAGGCTATTACCCTTGCTTAATTTTACATACTTTAAAATTTGTTTGACCCATAGTAATCTTTTAACCTTTTAAACCGCTTGTGCTAATACCTTCTACAAGATACTTCTGGAACATAATGAATATAATAAATACCGGTACCAGTGATGAGACAGACATTGCAAACATAGCTCCCCAGTTGGTTACAGCTGCAGGGTCGGAAAACATTTTCAAAGCCAAAGATACCGGATAAAGCTTTGTATTTTGAAGATATAACAAAGGCCCAAAGAAATCCTCCCATTTCCAGTAAAATGAGAATATTGCGGAAGTAATGAGAGCCGGTATGATTAATGGAAGTATAATCTTAAAAAAGATAGAATACTTCCCACATCCGTCAATCTTTGCCGATTCATCCAACTCTGCCGGAATACCCCTTACAAACTGCATAATCAAAAAAATAAAAAACGGTAATCCGAAGAAAGATGGAACAACTAAAGGTTTAAAAGAATTTAGCCACCCCAATTTATTAAACATAATATACTGTGGTATGATAAGTACCTGCTGTGGCAGCATCAAAGTTGTAATCATACAGACAAACCAAAATTTCCTGCCGGCAAACTTAATCCTTGAAAACCCATATGCAACTACTGCTGATGATATAACCTGACCAATTGTTGAAAGAATGACAATTACAAATGAGTTTTTAAAAAAAGTACCAAAGGTTATTCCGCCAAATCCTTTCCACCCCTGAGCGTAGTTTTCGAAACTCAAATGCCTTGGGATAAGTGAATAGGAATTTTTAAAGATTTCCGAGTGCTCTTTTAGAGAGCTGGCAATCAGCCATAAAACCGGATAAATCATCAGAAAAGCTGCCACCGAAACAAAAAGATAGTATAAAAATGTATTGAGTTGTTTTTTTGATAATACCATTTTATTAGTTCTCCTTTGACTCATAATAAACCCAGTAAGATGATGACTTGAATATAATGCCTGTAAAGATAGCAATAATCAGGAGTAATATCCAAGCCAGCGCAGAACCATAACCCATTTCATAATAACTGAATGTCTTTTGGAACAGGTATACTGCATAGAACAGTGTGCTATCAAAAGGGCCTCCGTCTGTAATAACATAACACTGGGTAAATGCCATAAACCCACTTATTGTTTGCATAATAAAGTTAAAAAATATAATTGGTGTAAGAGACGGAATAGTAATATTAATAAATTGCTTCCATTTATTAGCACCATCAATAGAAGCAGCTTCGTACAAGCTTCTTGGAATCTGTTTTAGACCAGCAAGGAAAATCAGCATCGGTGAGCCAAATTGCCACACTGCCAAAAGAATAAGCGTCCAAATTGCTGTCCTTGGGTCACCAATCCAACTAATCCCTCTATCAATAATGCCCAGTAAGGCAAGAATTGAATTTAATGCTCCTTCTACCCCGAATAGCTGCCGCCACATAACAGCTACTGCAACGCTTCCTCCAACAATAGAAGGAATGTAAAAAACAGTTCTAAAAAAACCAACAACAGGTCTGTTCACTCTAAATAGCATAGCAACTACAAGGGCAAAAGCTAACCTAATGGGTACATGAACAAATACATAAAAAAATGTTACTTGTATTGCCTTCCAAAACCTTTCGTCTTTCAGAAATATATCCTGATAGTTTTCCAGTCCCACCCATGTTGGTGCGGATAGAATATCATAATTTGTAAATGATAAATATAATGATGCAATTATGGGTATGATAGTAAACACAAAAAAACCTATTAACCATGGGGAAATGAATACATATCCTGCGAAATGGACATATTCCCGTTTATATTTTTGTCCCTTAGGTTTCAAAAATTTCTTAGATATTGTTGTTTTAGCTTCCAACTTATCACCTCATTTGGGCTGATTCTTTCAGAATAAAGCCCGGATTTCAATTGCCTGAATAGTTGTATAAACAAAATGGGCAGGCGCGTGACCTGCCCAAAGATCTATATACTATTTCTTGCTTTTAGATAAAATTTCATTAGCACCTTCTCTAAATTTCTTAGCAGCATCTTCTACTGTTATTTTCTCAAATAGTATTTCCTGTTCAATATTTTTAAGCAGCTTATCTACTTCTGGATGCCCTGCGGGATCAGGAGGATCAATTTGACTACTGTTCTTTATAACAAGGTCAATATAGTCAAACATTTGCTTTTGTGATTCATCCAATAATGGCTTTAATGCTTCTCTAACCTTTGAAGAAATCGGCACGCCACGTTCTGCCAGTAAAACTTTGTTGGCTTCTATATCATTGGTAAAGTAACTCACAAAATTTACTGCTTCATCTGCATACTTGCTGGATTTTGCAATAGAAAAGAACTGTGAGGGTTTCAAATAAAGTCCTGGCTGCTTTTCGCCTTTCATAGAAGGAAGTAATGCCATTTTTGTTGGTCTGTTTGCTGCTTTTGTCATAGCAATAACCTGATTGCTCCACATACTGCTAAGCATGGCTGCTTTCTGGGTGACAATCAATTCATTTTCTATAACATTTTTGATTTCAGCCCTTACATCAGGCTTTGGAATGACTCCTTCTTTTACTAATGCCAGTTCATTATTAAAAAATTCTATAAAATATTTATCGTCTTCAAATCCCAGCTTTGATCCGTCTTCAGAATAAAATACTTCTCCATGCTGCCTTAGGTAATGTTTCAATCCGTGGAAATAACCTCCTGGGAAGTTACTATCAGCATAAATC
>CAYYEC010000374.1:0-4378 GCA_964470745.1 uncultured Eubacteriales bacterium
ACCAAAGAAATATTTTTCATATTCCATTTCATCTGATTATTATCCAATTGGGTTAGTTGAAGTAAGTCCTTTACCAATCTCGTCATTCTATCTACTTCTGAATCAATTACATTTAAAAATTTTTCACAAGTAGGTTTATCTTCCATAGCGCCATCCAAAAGAGTTTCTGCATAGCTTTTTATAGAAGTTAAAGGTGTTCTAAGCTCATGAGAAACATTAGCAACAAACTCTCTTCTCATACCTTCCAGCTTTTCCTGCTCAGTTATATCTTGAAGAACAGCAATAATACCCTCTGCTTTTTTTTGCTCATCTGTAAATAAGGCAAAATAGACTCTTATAAACTTATTACTTACTTCTATACTCTTTTCCTTTGTTATTGAAACTTCTAAATATAAAATGTCTTCTAGCATCATGTCAATTTGATATTTCTTACAAAAATCATTAAATGCAAAGTCTAATGAAGTAACATCAAGCATTTTTCTAGCTGCCGGATTAACATGAATAACATTACCTTCAAGATTAAAGGCTATAACTCCATCTGTCATATAATTTAAAATTGTTTCTACTTTATTTTTCTCACTTGAAATCTCATTTAAAGTATTTTTTAGTCTTTTGGACATGTAATTAAATGTCTTGGTCAGCCTTCCTATTTCATCATTTGATTTTGCTTCTAAAACCTGCCCAAAATTTCCGTCTGCAATCTCTTGTGCTTTATACATAATGTTGACAATTGGAATAGTAATCCTTTTAGAAAGTAAATATCCTATAAATAGCGAAAAGCAAATTGCAATTATGAGTCCAAACATTATAATTGTATTGAAACTCTCTATCATACTTAAGGGAACTTCCCTATCATTTTTAAAATATAATATATATTCTCCATCTCTTAATACAATTGACTTAACATAATCATAATATGCATCATTATCTATGGATATAAAGTTTGTATCCTCTCCAATTTTCTCTTCTCCGACTTTACTTGCCATAACAGATTTTAAGTTTTTCGATTTATATATTAATTTTTTAAACTCATTTTCATTTTCATAATATAAGCTGTCATTAGTGTGTTTGATTTCTCCAGTTATTTTATCCAATATAGTATAGCTTTTAGTAACAGCAGTAACAAGTATAAATAATCCGCTATCTTTAGCATTAATTTTATCAATCACATCATTTATTGTATTATCTTTAGTTATTCCTAAGTTGTTGTATTGTATCTCAATATTTGATTTAAAATCTTGATAAAAAATTTTTTCAACAGATATTGTCAAAAAGAACCAAACAACAGTCATCAGAATAAATGTTATAAAAATAAAAATAAATACAAGTCTCCATTGCAGACTCTTTAAAAACATAATTTTCCTCACTAAAAATAGATTTTCAGGTGATAGGCTAGTGGTCCGTAACGTATGCTTTTTAGGGTGTGCATACCACAGACAGAGGAAGTGGATTTGTAACACTTAAAATAGGATTATAAAAATGAAATGTTACAAACCACTAGTGGCAATAGGCTAGAGGTTTTGAATTTTCTACCCATTGCCTATTACCTCTCGCCCGGTTTATATCTTATTAAAATAGTATCCTACCCCTCTTTTGGTCATTATATATTCAGGATTACTGGGGGTCCTTTCCAATTTTTCTCTCAACCTTCTAACAGTGACATCAACCGTTCTTACATCTCCATAGTATTCATATCCCCAAACCTTTTCAAGTAGATTTTCACGAGAGAATATTTGGCCTTGCTGAATCGCCAAAAACTTGACTAATTCAAATTCTCTCAAAGTTAATTCAATAATTTTGTCATCTCTTCTAACCTCATATCTGTTTACATCAATACGCAAGTTTCCAAAAATCAAAATATCTGAATGCTGTTTTTCTTGATTATCTTCAATAATTCTTCTTAGATTCGCTTTTACTCTTGCCATTAATTCTCTAGGACTAAATGGTTTGGTTATATAATCATCTGCTCCAAGCTCCAGTCCTAAAACCTTATCAACTTCTTCTTCTTTCGCTGTAAGCATTAATATAGGAGTATCTGATGTTTGTCTAATTTTTTTACAAACATTGAAGCCATCCATCTTAGGTAGCATAATATCCAATAATATTAAATCTGGATTCTCCGCTAAAGCCATTTCAACTGCTTGCTGACCATCATATGCTTCCAATGTATCATAACCTTCTTTTTTTAAATTAAACCTCAAAATATCTACAATATTCTTTTCATCATCTACAATCAAAATTTTTCTCCCCAATAGATACACCCCCAAAAATTTATATGTGAACACATTCTAACATTTTATTAACCTCATTCATTGAAGCTAAACCGAAGTTATTATGTTCCTCACAGCTCAATACATTTTTAATAAAATTGGCTGTGATATGTATCAATATACTTAGCCTTATGGAGCTAAATCAATCAGTCAATACAACTTATTACAATTACTTTAGTTAAGCATATTTTTCATTACTCACTCAACACATATTTCAAAATTTAGACATTCAAACACAATATATATTATAACACTAAATTATAAGAATTGAACAGCTATTTTGATGAAATTTGTCTATTATATACCAATACTGTCTATAAATTTAAGTTAATACTTTACTATATTAAGTATCTCATACAGCCATTATGTATATATTATACTATTTTTCTCAAAAAAATTATTTTTAAACATATTTTTCAAGAAGAATAGCTTTACTATTTATCAAAGAATTTTTCTAATCTCCTTCATATATTTGCAGATATTCACTACGATAGTCCCTCTAATATTTTACTAATATTATTGCTTCTGTACTAATAAATTTTTGTTTTGTCAATGTATTTTGTTGGTATATGAAAATAACAAACCTGTTAAAATAATACATCATTTATTTTTAATTATTACTTAATTTTATCATGGGGATAAATTTATTTATATGTTATAGGGCTACTACTTATGAAACAGTGAACATAACTTCTTCCTTGTTCTAACTGTCATAAATTGTTAGGAGGTATGGTTTATGTCACCTAAATTAATGTACAAATCAATATCCAGAATGCATACAAAGCTAAATGCATTAATTGAAAAAAACCATTTTGATTTACAATGCGATGAAGTACAAAAGTATAGTCAAAGGTTGGATAGAGTTCTTACGCATTTTAATAATGTAATAGAGAGAAATCATTTAAAAATAACAAAATCTAAATGCTCACTCTAAAATTTATAGATGTCGAACTCTAGAATTAAATTTTGAAAGGTAATTCGACATCTATATTATCTAACGTCTAACTGATATATAAATTTAGTTTTATAGTTCGTTATCTATAATATGTAAATCAAAAGTTAGACTTTAATTCATACTTATTCATATCTTAATGATTCAATTGGGTCAAGGTCTGCAGCCTTTTTAGCCGGGTAAACTCCGAATATAAGTCCTAAAGCGACTGAGCCTAAAAATGCTAAGATAACAACTGTTAAGTCTATAACAGGTGGTATTTTTATTAGTGAAGAAATAATTGCTCCAGCCACTAGCCCGAATATTATTCCTACTATACCGCTAAACCCTGTCATTATAATAGATTCCGTTAAAAACTGAAGTATAATATCCTTCTTTTGAGCTCCCAGTGCTTTCCTAATACCTATTTCTCTAATTCTTTCTGTTACAGATACTAAAAGTATATTTACTATACCAATTCCGCCTACAACCAAGGTAATAACTGCTATGACTAATAGCACTGAAGAGATTACTCCTAAAACACTTGAAAACATCTTTTGTGTATCTGCAGAATTTGTTGCTATATATAAGTCATTTTTGCCATGATAGGTTTCTAGCACTTTAACTATTTTATTACCTATCTCTTTTAGCTTATCATCCTCAACTACTGTTACAGAAATATTATCCAGCTTTTCATTATTTGAATAAATACTTTGAACTGTTTTTATAGGCATATAAGCAATTACCGGGAAAGATTCATTATCCATCATGCTATTAAATAAATCATCTCCGCCTTTTACAACTCCCACAACTTTTAGTTTAACTCTACTCCCCCATGATGTTCTATAAATTATGTATTTTCCCACTATATCTGTTTTATTAAAATATCTCTTTGCAAAAAATTCGTCTACTACTACTATATTGGATCTTGAGGATATGTCAATGTCATTGATAAACCTGCCTTCAGCCATTTCTACTGGAGAAAAATTTCTAAACTGTGATGAAACTCCATATATTAGAGCATCTCGTGTTTTTTCTTCAACTCTTATAGTACCCATCCTTTGAATATATGCTCCTATGTTTTTTATTTCTGGAATAGATTTTCGCACTATTTCCGTATCATCTAAGGTCAACCATTCATTTTTTGTTGGATTCTTCACTTTATACTGTATAGTAA
>CAYYEC010000375.1:0-4377 GCA_964470745.1 uncultured Eubacteriales bacterium
AATCCGAGACGATTACAGACTATGAGTATTTTAACTCAAATACGTCAATAGGCGGAGTGGCTTTTAGAGATGAAAACTCTGTAAATGAGGCATATATTGATAACATCAAAATTCACTGGAAATAAGTAAAGATATTTTGATTCTTAGCATAAGGTTATTCATTTGTCATTGCTCCTAGTAAAAATAAATTTTGTAAAGGTGATGCGAATATGCTTGACTACAAGATAAAAATAGGACTTGTTCCGGAAAGGCGTTTTCTTCCCGGACCGAAACGGACCGGGATCTTTAATCCTGAATATGCTGTTGAAAATAAGAGAAAAGTGATTGATTATGTTAAGGAGAAGTATTCAGATGGAAGTACGGAGTTTGTTGACATTGATTTTTTAAATGAAGAAGGTTTGTTATATTTAACGGAGGACTGTGAAAGGGTGGCAGAATACTTTAATAGTAAAAAAGTTGATGCTATCTTTATTGTCAATTGTAATTTTGGAAATGAAGAAGCAGCAGGGAAAATTGCGAGGCTCATGAACAAACCGGTACTTTTATGGGGACCTAGAGATGAGGTTTTTGATGAGGACGGTACCCGGTATACTGATACACAATGCGGGCTTTTTACTATCAGCAAGCAATTGAAGCGCTATGGGCTGCCGTTTTCCTACATAGAAAATTGTTATATTGAAGACCAGGCTTTTGACGAAGGCTTAAAAAGATTTTTATCAATAGTTTGTATGGTAAAAAACTTTAATAATTTAAGAATTGTTCAGGTAGGTACAAGAGTGAGGCCGTTTAAAAGTGTCATGATAAATGAAATGGAGCTTATGGAGAAATTCGGCATAGATATTGTTCCTATCAATATGGCTGAAGCAGCAGACAAGTTAAACAAAATCTATACAGAAAGAAAAGAGCAGCTTAAGATAGATGCGCAAGAAATAAAAAAGAAAATAGATACAAGTACAATTAGCGATAATCTTTTAGAAAAAATGATGGCTTTTGTATACTTTTACAAAGAACTTGATCAGGAAAACAAAGCAAGTATCATTTCAACAGAATGCTGGACATCAATGCAGCTTGCATTTGGAGCTATGCCATGTCTTGCTATGAGTATCCTTGCAGATATGGGTTATTTGGTAATCTGTGAAACAGATATATATGGCGCAATCACATCAGCATTGCTATCATGTGCGGCAAGAGGTAAAATACCACCTTTCTTTGCTGAATTTACATGTAGAAATCCACTAAACAACAATTCAGAGCTGCTCTGGCATTGCGGTCCTTTTGCATATTCCCTCAAAAAAGAAGGCGTTAGGGCACAGCTATATAATGCCCGGCCAAGCTGGCAGTTGGCTGACGGAAAATATACAATTGCACGTTTTCAGGCAGAACAGGGACGACACTATTTACTGGGTGGCGATATTAATACAACAGAGGGCCCTTATACATTTGGTACATACATTTGGGCGGAATTTAAAAACCTGCCACAAGTGGAAAGAAAACTTGTCGAGGGAGCCTATATCCATCATATGAGTGAAATAAAAGGCAACTATACAGATATTTTAAAAGAATTCTGCAAATATGTTCCTGGATTAATATTTGATGATATAAACAACTAAGGGATAAAAAATGCAATAGCAAAATGTGCAAAAAAGCATCATACAAAGGTGCTTTATGATGCAGGCGGAATCTATGAAGGGATTGACCGTCTTTTACCCTATGCAGATATTTTAATACATCAGAAGAATTTGCACTTAAATACACAGGTGAGGGGTATCATCCATTCTGCTGTGCACTCGGGTATAAATCTTATTATTTATGGATCATGTCTGGTAAAAACAGGGGATATTTCATGACAACGGAGGAAAACCACATGATAGAATTACAGAATAAAAATAATGGACTGATATTGTGCTGAATGAATTAAAAAAATCAAATCCTAATCTACCCCTATATAGTGTAAATGATGCAGCGTTTCTGCTTTATGGAAATGTTATAAAGAATTATGACGTTCATGAAGTTATTAACACAGCGTTAAGAATAGAAATGCCTGAAAGCGGCTCACGCTATCAATTAAGCTTACCGCAGCTTGAAGCGTGCCAACTGACGGAAAAATTAAAAAATGAATGTTTTGGTGAAAGTGAGATTCAAGTTGGCTATTGTTGGGGTTATAATGATATGCTCAATGGGATGGAATATCATAAAAGTTCCGAAATAAACATTGCAGTAACACCTATGATATTGTTGCTAGGACATATTAGCGATATAGAAAATAATAAATACAATTCCGAAAAAGTTAAGGCATTCTTTGCAGATGCAGGTGAAATAATAGAAATCTATGGATCAACCTTGCATTTCTGCCCGTGTCAGGTAAATAAAAGCGGCTTTCGCTCTATTGTAATTTTACCCAAAGGAACCAATGCTCCGCTAAATAAAAACGAAATGAAGGGTCTTTTATTCAGACAAAATAAATGGTTGATATGTCATGAAAAAAATGAGCCTTTCATTGAACGGGGAGTTTATCCGGGTATACACGGAGAAAATATTAGATTTATAGGGATAAGATTATAAAATATATACTTGGAATTAAAGTATTTGCATCGGGTGCGGCTGCAAAAGGGCAAATGACCATTAAACTTGCTACGGCAGGAGAATTTATGTAACTGACAGGGCATATCGGAATCGATACTTAATCAATTACTCTTATGTAGTAGAGGGACTGTGGTATCACGGAACTGCTGCAGAGAATCATGTGCAGCATCCTATCGGTGGTATCGAGATACCTCTGGTGAGGAGTATAAGGTTTTGAATCAGTGAGCAAGCTAAATGGAATTGATCTTTCATCCCTATTTTAAATGGGGAATTGACGCTATATGCTGACCTTATGCATAGAGGAAGTTTTACAGGAGTTAGTGCGGGACATACTAAGGAGCATTTTAGCAGGATTTTGCAAAACGTTTACATTTATCTCATTTTTAATGGAATTATATTATAATCCGACAAAATTTAGAGGCAAATTCTGTTAAAATAAGGATTATAAAGAAAAAAGTAGTTAATTAGTATTTAATTAACATGAGATAGAAATCATGAGAGAAATACTATTATTCGACTTTGGCTGGAAGTTCCATTCTGGTGATATTAAAATAGCTTCTCCGGTAACAAAACCGCCAATGTATTAACATGCAAAAACAGAACGTGCTTAATGGGGCCGGCAAGAATCAGAGCACAGGTCTTGGGTTAAAACGGTATAACTAGATAACAGGATTACGTTGAACCAGATTCTTAGAACAACAGCTTTATCGGTGGGTGAAGTTGCATGAGAGATAGGATACAAAGATTTAAATAAAGCTTTTAAGTATATTAGGTGTACATCATTTCAGTACAAAAGGGATGTAAATGAGCGGTTAATTAAAGACAAAAGTTTGAAGGTGAAAATAGAAAGGAGAAAACTATCATGAGAACGGTTCCTTATTTACAACAAAGCAAAAAAATAGTCGGTAAACAGCATGATAGCAAAGCAAGATTACGGAAAAGCAGAAGATTTAAACAAAATATTCCATTGCTTATTATGTTCGTTCCGGTAATTCTTTTCTATGTGATATTTAAATATTTACCAATGGGCGGGTTAATGATCGCTTTTAAAGATTATAATTTCGCGGATGGGGTATTTGGAAGTCCATGGGTTGGTCTGAAAAATTTTCAGATGCTCTTTACCGGACCCAATACAGTTAACATTATACGCAATACTTTTATACTCAGTGTTTTGCGTATCATTTTTGGTTTCCCTGTACCCATTATATTGGCAATTTTACTAAATGAAGTAAGAAAGTCATGGTTTAAGAAATCTATACAGACTATAATTTACATGCCGCACTTTTTTTCGTGGGTTGTTATTGGAGGAATTGTAACAGATATATTTTCTCAAGAGTCCGGTATCATTAATATATTTGTTAAGATGATAAGCGGACAGCCTTATCCATTTATGTATAAACCCTTATCCTGGATAATAATTTTTATAGGCTCAGGAATCTGGAAAGAAGCAGGATTCGGAACTATTATTTATCTTGCCGCCCTGACAGGTATTGATCCAAGCTTATATGAAGCTTCTGCAATTGATGGGGCAAGTAAATTAAAACAAATATGGCATATAACTCTTCCCGGAATCAAGTCTACTATTATCACTCTTTTTATCCTTAAAACCGGAAGTGTTATGGATGTCGGTTTTGATCAGGTATATTTGCTTCAGAATAGTGCCGTTAATAATATTGCTGATGTAATCAGTACATATATCTATCGTGTCGGGTTACAGGGTGCAAAATTCAGTATTACAACTGCCATGGGTATGTTTGAATCGTTCTTATAGAATGAGGCATCTGCTAGTTCATA
>CAYYEC010000376.1:0-4368 GCA_964470745.1 uncultured Eubacteriales bacterium
ACTTTTTAACACATCATATTTATAATTTTTCAAGTGTTAAAAATGTACTTCATATATTTGTGGCCTGTATACTTTAGAAAAATTACGTTTCAGGTCACATCTGTTTACACGTTGCTTCTTCTTCCATATAATGTATTTTGCGCAACATATATAGTATCACATTTGTTAATCTAAAATTAACATAGCAATAATTATATGTTACCGGAATATTATTTTCAACAGATATACGTTAAAATATTTTTAGGTATTTTTGCTATTTTATTTATAGAAAATTAAGGACTTCAGTGATATACTATTATTTGTCATAGAAATGACAAATAACAAGCGAGGGGCAATAGGTAATAGGCGATAGGTGATGAGTGCTTGTAAGAAAATAATCTATAACCTATGCACTGATTGTGAGGGGTTGTAAAGTGTGGAAGAAAACAATTTTAAAATAGATAAAAATGCATTTAATCGTTCTGTATCTCAAATTATATTTGAGAGTATAAAGCTTGTCAGAGGTGTGTTTGTAAAAAATAAATTTAAAAAGTGTGAAGGTCTTTTTAGAGCAGATAAAGGAGTGCGCATACTTAGAAAAAATGCATCAATTATTGTTGGCAGAAAAGTACAGCTTCACAGATATGTAAAATTAAGTGCATGGGGAAATGAACATCATGCCCGGATTATTATTGGAAATAATACTTCTATAGGTGATAGAACAGAAATACATGCAGGCAAAAAGGTTGAAATTGGTTCAGGCTGCAATATAGCCTGGGACATAAATATAATGGATAGAGACTATCATAAGTTTAACAGTGAAAAAGAAGAAATAAAACCTGTGAAAATATGTGACAATGTTTGGATTGGTTGTAACAGTATTGTACTAAAAGGTGTTACTATAGGAGAAGGTGCTGTTGTTGCAGCGGGAAGTATAGTCACAAGGGATGTTCCTCCTAAAGCTCTGGTTGGAGGAAATCCTGCAAAGGTATTGAAGGAAAATATATATTGGAAACCATGAGGGGAATTAAGAAAAGGAAATGAGACATGGGGACGGTTCTTGCTGTCTCACGTGTTTTTGTGAGACTAAAGAACCGTCCCCATGTCTCATTTCCTTCTACCTTATCAAACATAGGAGAAACGAATGAAAAGTACAGTTAAGACAATTGGTGTTGTGACAGTTATAATGCTATTTTCGAGAATATTGGCATTTATTAGTACTCAACAATATATCACCTTTTTTGGTGCTGATTTATTAGAAACAAATATATACACATATGCTTTATCTCTACCTAATATAATATTTACAATATTAGGAACAGCTATAACAATTGTTATAATACCTATTTTTGCAGGTTTTATAGGTACGGGTGAGAAGGAAAGGGCAATAAGATTTGCTAATAATATTATTAGTCTTTCCATTATACTGACATGCATTCTGGTTATATTAGGAATAGCTTTGACGCCAAATATTTTGAATCTTACCAAATATAGAGGGAATAGTTTTGCTATCCTGGCATTAAAAGTTATGTTCCCAATAATGATATTTTATGGATTGAACTATGTTTTTCAAGGTATATTACAATCTATGGGCAGATTTAATATGCCGGCATTTGTAAGTGTGCCCAGCAGCTTAATTGTTATTTCATATGTGTATATATGGGGTTCAAAATATGGTTTGAAAGGATTGCTTTTTGCTACATTTATAGGACTTTCACTACAGGCAATTATTTTGATTCCATCAGTATTAAAAACAGGCTTTAAATTTTTCCCAAGCTTCAATTATAGGGATAGAGATGTAATTAATGCGTTAAAGTTGGTTCCACCTATCTTAATTGGTACTTCAGCATACCAGATAAACATGCTTTTTAACTCTACTTTAGTTGCAAGGGAGTTTGAAAAAAGTGTTTCTTTAATAGGTATAACTCAACAAATTCTATTATATTCAATTTTAGCTGTTATATATTCCATAACGGCAGTCATATTTCCAAAGCTAACCAAGCTTGCTGCCCAGAAGGATTTTGAGAAATTTAAACATAATCTACTAAAAGTATTAAAATCGGTACTTTATTTTATTATCCCTGCCTCCTTTGGGTTTATCGCAGTTCGCTCTGAGCTTATCACTTTTTTAGTAGGGTGGGGAAAGATAACACAGGATAATCTTGATTTAGCAAGCAAGCTGTTGGGATTATATGCAATCGGAGTTATTGGGATAGGTATTAAAGAGGTTATTGATAGAGCATACTTTTCAATAAAGGATACGAAAACTCCTGCATATGTTGGACTGCTTATAATGGGAATAAATATAGGGCTGAGTTTATTATTTGTGTATTGGCTTAAAATGAATGAAGCGGGAATTCCACTTGCCTATTCTATATCAACGACTATAGGTGGAATTGTATTGATTATATTAATGAAAGGAAAAATAGGAGATTTCGGTATTAAAAGCTTGTTCACTGCAGCTTTTAAATATATATTATGTAGTGCTATAATGATGATAATAGTTATATTTGCAGCATCCTTTATGGTAAAATTCAATCTTGGACTACCATTCATTGATAAGGCTGTTAAGCTTGGGATACCAGTATTAGTGGGAGTAATAGCATATATTATTTTAACACTTATACTTAAGGTTGAAGAAACAAAAGAAGTGATGAAGAAATTAAAATTAAGAATTTGATAGAGGAAAAAACATGAAACTAAAAAAATACATATTCCTTATTCTATACTACTTTATTGCAAGACATTTACCTGGCTCCGATACAATATATAGTTTCGGCTCAAAAAAGATAAGACGTTTTATTTGCAGGAGAATTTTTAATAAAACGGGAAAAAATATTAATATAGAACATGGCGCTTTTTTCGGATCCGGGTTTGACATTGAAATAGGAGATAATTCTGGTTTGGGATTAAACTCTAGAGTATCTTCACCTCTTTCTATAGGTGATAACGTAATGATGGGACCTGATGTGATTATATATACCCAGAATCATAATTTTGATAGAATTGATATTCCTATGATAAAGCAGGGAGATTCAGAGAAAAAGAAGGTTATCATAGGAAATGATGTCTGGATAGGTGCAAGAGCTGTTATTCTTCCTGGAATATCTATTGGTGAAGGTGCAATTGTTGGTGCCGGAAGTATAGTTACAAAAGATGTACCTCCTTACAGCATAGTTGGAGGAAATCCGGCTAAGATTATTAGGGAAAGGGGTAAGAGTATATGCTAAAGGTATTGCATTTAATATATTACCCAGGTAAAGGGGGAGTTGAAAAATATGTCCAAACTTTGATTCAGAGAATGCATAATAAAAAGTGTGAGATTTTTTTAGGGTATGTAAGAGATTTAGGAGAGGACCAGGGACCACTTATTGAGGAAGCTAAAAAATCAGGAGTTCAAATTTATCAATTTCCTATGAAAAGTCCTTATGATTTTAAAGCTGCTTTAAATGTAAAAAATTTTTGCAGGGAACATGAAATTGATGTTATACATACTCATTTTATTCGGGAAAACTACATAAGCATATTATCTAAAATTTTTGGTAACAAGGTAAAATTAATATATACAAGTCATGTTATCTTTGAAAAAAGCCCTTTACTTAAATTATCTAATATAATTCTTTTTTCACGGCTGGATAATATAATAGCTGTTTGTGATGAAGGTAAAAAACAGTTGCTAAAGGAAAAGCATAATAAGAACAAAATTGTAGTTATACATAATGGAGTTGATACAAAATACTGGGAAAATCAAAATCAATCAACCTTAAGAGAAGAATTTGGCTTAAGTAAAAATTCTTTTTTATTTGTTACAGTAGGTAGATTTACAAGAGAAAAAGGACAAAAGTTTTTGGTTGAGGCTATCGGAGATTTAAAAAACAATACTTCCAGTGATTTTATGCAAAAAATCAAATTTGCATTTGTCGGAGATGGAGAAGAATTTGAAGAGTGCAAAAAGTCTGCCAGGGATTTAAATGTTGAAGACTGTATTGTGTTTTTAGGATTTAGAAATGATATAAAAAATATTCTTCATGGATGTGATGCATATATATCCCCATCGGAGAAGGAAGCATTGAGTATCTCAATTATTGAAGCTCTGGCAAGTGGTTTACCTGTGATAGCTACTGATGTTGGCGGAACTAAAGAAGTAGTTAATGAGAAGAATGATTGTGGTATTCTGGTGAAATATGGAGATAAGAAAGAATTGGCAGATAGAATTCAAGAGATGGCGCAAAATAAAGAGTTATATAATAGATTGAAAAATAATGCATTTAAGACAGTAAACGAGAAATTTAGTCTTGATAAAACTGTAGACTCGACATATAATTTATATGTTATAGATTTCGCATAAATGATTTTGCATTTTAATTTAACTTATGCGAAATCTACACC
>CAYYEC010000377.1:0-4356 GCA_964470745.1 uncultured Eubacteriales bacterium
ATAACATACGGTGTATTTTTATCTCCACTTATGCAGCCAACCGGACATACTCTTGCGCAAATACCACATTTTTTACAAGTATCAGGATGAACACAATATTCTGTCATTGATTTACATACACCGGCAGGACATTTACCTTCTTTAATATGAGCTTCATATTCCTCTCTGAAATTCTTTATCATACTCAATACAGGATTTGGAGCTGTTTGTCCCAAACCGCAAAGAGCTGATGCTTTAATATTCTTTGCAAGAAGTTCAAGTTTCTCTATATCTCCTTCTTCTCCCTTACCTTCAGTAATCTTTTCAAGCATTTCATACATACGTTTTGTACCTATACGGCAAGGAGGACATTTACCACATGATTCTTCAACAGTGAATTCCAGGAAGAATTTAGCCATATCAACCATACATGTGTCTTCATCCATTATAATAAGCCCACCAGAACCCATCATTGAACCTAATGCGATTAATGAATCATAATCTATTGGAGTATCAAGATGGCTTGCAGGAATACATCCACCAGAAGGTCCGCCTGTTTGAGCAGCTTTGAATTTCTTACCGTTTGGAATTCCTCCACCAATATCATAAACAACTTCTCTTAAAGTTGTACCCATTGGTATTTCAACCAATCCAGTATTGTTTATCTTTCCGCCTACAGCAAACACCTTTGTACCCTTACTCTTTTCTGTACCAATACTTGAAAACCATTCAGCTCCTTTAAGTATAATTTGAGGAATGTTTGCATAAGTTTCAACGTTATTCAATATAGTTGGTTTTTGCCATAATCCCTTTACAGCTGGGAAAGGAGGTCTTGGTCTTGGTTCACCTCTTTTACCTTCAATAGAAGTCATCAATGCAGTTTCTTCTCCACAAACAAAAGCTCCTGCTCCAAGTCTGATTTCCAAGTCAAAATCAAAATCAGTTCCAAAAATATTTTTACCTAAAAGACCATTTTCTTTAGCTTGCTCAATTGCAATTTTCAATCTATCAACAGCTATAGGATATTCTGCTCTTATATAAACATAACCCTGATTAGCACCAATAGCATATCCTGCTATTGCCATAGCTTCAATTACTGAGTGTGGGTCACCTTCTAATACACTTCTATCCATGAACGCGCCCGGGTCACCTTCATCAGCATTACAACATACATATTTTTGGTCATCTTGAGACTTTGATGCAAAATCCCACTTCAGACCAGTTGGAAAGCCTCCGCCCCCTCTTCCTCTTAAGCCGGATTTTTTAATTTCATCTATTACTTCCTGAGGAGTCATTTCAGTTAATACTTTTCCTAAAGCTTTATAACCATCGAAAGCGATATACTCTTCAATAACTTCCGGATTTATTACTCCACAATTTCTTAAAGCTATTCTTAATTGTCTTTTAAAGAAATCAACATTTTCTAAAGATTTTGAAGTATCTTCAACGTCCTTATCTCCAGCTAAAAGTCTCTTAATTATTCTACCCTTTACAAGGTGTTCTTCAACTATCTCTTTTGCATCTTCCGGTTTTACCATTGTGTACATGGATCCTTCCGGATATACTACAACTATAGGTCCCTTTTCACAAAGACCAAAGCATCCAGTTTTAACAACCTTTACTTCATTCTCTATCTTATTTTCCTTTATATGCAATTCTAATTCTTTTATAATTTCACCAGATTTAGAGGCAGTACATCCTGTTCCACCACAAACCAAAATATGTGACCTGAAAATTTGCATTTATTAAACCCCCTTTTTTTCGTAATTGAGAATTGAGAATGCAGAATTGAGAATTATAAGCTTTATACCTAAAGCAATTCTGATTTTATTAACCTCAATCTCAATCTTAACCTCTAACTTTTACTTTTCCGCTTCGCCTATTGTATATTCAAGGCAAGGTCTGCCGTTTACTATGTGTTCAGCAACTATGCGAGCTGCTTTTTCTGATGTCATTTTTACATAAGTCACTTTACTTCCGTCAGGATTAATAACTTCAACCATTGGCTCAAGTCTGCATACCCCAATACATCCTGTCATGGTAACACTTACGTTGTTAATATTTCTCTTCTTAAGTTCTTCTACAAATGAATTCATTACCGGTCTTGCTCCAGCAGCAATACCACAAGTTGCCATACCTACAACAACTCTCATACCATCTTTATTTGATCGTAAACTAATATTCTTTAAAGCTTTTTCTCTTATTGCTTCCAATTCAGCTAGTGATTTCATTCAATACACCTCCAAAAATTGTTTTTGTTCCCTCAATAATATATTCTTTTATCCAATCTATTACTTCAAGCTGTGTAATAGATAAATCTCCAATTTTTTCTTTCACATCTAATGTGCGAAATTCGAATTTATCTTTTATATTTTCTAAAAATAATTCAAAATTGATTTCCGGATTAGCTATTATAACAGATATTAATGTCTCTGATATATCTCCCAAAGGTAGTCTGTCAATATTTGATATCTGAAAATCTGCCTTAATTGTAGTACCTACTCCTAAAACTGACTTTATTTCAAATCTACCTCCAGATATTTCTGCAGAAGCTTTAAGTAAAGATATTCCTAACCCCACTTTTCTGGTTGTTCTAGTTGTATAAAAGGGATTCTCAACCTGCTTTAAAACCTCTCCGTCCATACCAATACCATTATCATCAATAGCTAAAATAAGCTTGTCTGACGACAAATCTCCACGTATTCTAATTGAAATATTTGTGGCCTTTGCAGATATAGAATTTTGAATAATATCAATTAAATGTAGAGACAAATCTCTCATTAGCTTTTATATTTCTTTATAATATCTTCAATTTCATCTGGTACCAGTCTTCCATATACATCATCATTAATCATTATAACAGGAGCTAATCCACATGCTCCAATACATCTGCAGGCTTCAAGTGAGAATTCTCCGTCTTCTGAACATTCTCCAACTTCAATTCCTAACTTTTCTTTCAATTTGTCAAGAATAGGACCTGAACCTTTTACATAGCAAGCTGTACCCATACATACTTGAATTTTGTATTTTCCTTTTGGATTAAGTGAGAATTGTGTATAGAATGTAACAACTCCATATATTTCTGTAAGAGGAACATTTAACCCCTCAGAAATAATTTTCTGTACCTGAATAGGTAGGTAACCATAAATTTCTTGTGCTTCATGTAAAACTGGTATTAAAGCACCTCTAGTATCTTTGTACTTTTCAATAACTTCTAATAGCTTCTGTTCATTTGTGTCAACACAACTATTTCCACAGCAAGCGCAACCCATAAATAAAGACCCCCAATCTTATTTATAAAAATTTACTCTTAATAAATATTTATTTAACAAACCTTGTTAAGCATTTAACAAAGTTATATAGATATTATATCAGAGTTTAATTTTTTTTTCAATAATAATTAATACTTTTTAATATACTTTTTACCTTTGAAATACTTATATAAGTGAATCATAGAAAATAAGCTGCGTGCATTGTATACAAAATGCTTTATATTTCTTTTGAATCCATATATTTCTAATTATAGAGTTTATAATTTATAAAATACTAAAGGGCTATCTCTTCATATAACCTAAAAAGATAACCCTTTTTTTATTTAATTCTATCTTATCAAAAATTTATATACCGTATAATGTCTATATTCTTCTCCCAGCCTTAAAACAGGTGATGGAAAATCAGGATGATTTATAGAGTCAGGAAAATATTGCGTTTCCAGACAAAGTCCACTTTGTTTCTTATATACAGCACCGTCTTTATGAACAGTTTCACTATCCTGAAAATTTCCTGAATAGAACTGAATTCCCGGCTTACTTGTATAAACCTCTAAAGCTCTGCCACTTTCAGGGTCAAAAAGCTCTACTAATTTTTCAGACTCACTCTCTTTTGTGTCAAAAATCCAGTTATGGTCATATCCACCTGCAATTTTAAGCTGCTCATAATCATCGTTAATTCTTTCACCTATTTGAGTTGAGCTTGTAAAATCCATAGGTGTTCCCTTAACATCGGTAAATTCACCTGTAGGAATGAGCTTTTTATTAACAGGTGTAAACTTACTTGCTTTAATCATAAGCTCATGATTTAAAATTCTTCCATTAGAATGTCCGGATAAATTAAAATATGCATGATTAGTTAAGTTAACTATAGTTTCTTTATCTGTAACTGCAAAATAATCAATTTTCAACTCATTTTCATCACTCAGGCTGTATTTCACTCTAACATCCAGATTTCCGGGAAAACCTTCTTCACCATCCTTACTTAAATAGGATAATTCAAGAACATCCAGACCCTCTTCATTAATAATCTTTGCATCCCAAACAACTTTATCAAATCCCTTAATACCACCATGTAGACAATTTGTTCCATCATTTTGGGGAATTT
>CAYYEC010000378.1:0-4356 GCA_964470745.1 uncultured Eubacteriales bacterium
ATAGTAATTGAATTAGCCCCAAGTTTCTCAAACTGACCAATAACATAGCTTTTAGCAGCATTTCCTATAGCCATTATTGCAATAACAGAAAATACACCCATTATTATTCCTATCATCGTAAGTATCGACCTAAGTTTATTTGCCCTTAGACTATCAAATGCTTGTTTAAAACTTTCAGCAAAACTCATATTAAAGTCCTCATTCCTTCTCTTCTGCTATCTTAACTTTTGCACCATCTTTATACGTAGGCTGAGGGTCAATGACAATAAAGTCACCTTCATTTATCCCCTCAAGTACTTCAACATCCATTTCTGATGTAATTCCTATTTTCACATCTCTTTTTAACATAATATTCTTTTCCTTATCAACTGCATAGCAAAACTTATTACCATCCTTATCTTCATCTAAAGTATCAAATCCAGTGATAATTACTCCGTTTTTCTCTTTAGTGAATATTTTACAATCCACATTTAGACCAGGTTTTAAAAACTCCTTCTTATCATTAATGGAAACTATAACTTCCACCACTGTTTCTTCTACATTTGATGCAATAGTTTTTATTGCTATTGGAGAAATTTCCAATACCTTTCCCTTAACAACTTCATCCTTATAAAATGCTTCTCCGGTAATCTCTACATTCTGACCTAGCTTCACATCTTTCATATTATACTCACTTACATTTAACTTTACCTGCAATTTATCAGTATTTATTATAGTTAATGAAGGCTGTACACTACTAGTATAAGAGCCTTCTTTTACTGACAATTCAATTACAGTCCCATCCATTGGACTTAACATATCAGAATTTATCTTGTTAATTCTATTTTCAAGATCAATAATTTTTAAATTTGTTGATTCAAGATTTTTAACCTGTGTTTGATATTCGATACTTTGTGTCGAAATAGACGTTTCATAGTTTATCTTAGCATTTTTGAGTGCAGTTTCAGAATCTTCAAGCATTTTTTTTGAAGTATCTAATTCATTTTTTGAAATTGCATTTGTTTCATATAGTTTTAAATTGTTTTCATAGGTTTTTTTATTCTCATTATATGTATTCTCTGCCGCTTTAACATTATTAAATGCAATTTGAATCTGACCTTCCATTGAAGATGTACCATTTTGAGACTTTATCTTTTTTAAACTAAGCTCTTGCATATCTTTACTGATTCTTAATTGCTCCAATTCAGAGTTTAAGGAATCCATGTCAAGCTCAAAAAGCTTTTGACCTTTCTTCACCTGCTGATTATTATCCACAAGTACTTTTCTTACCTTCATAGGAGTATCAAAATAAACATCTACTCTTTCTGTTTCTTCTATAACACCATTTGAAGTTATTGATGAAGAAATATTATTTCTCTTTACTTCTTGAGTTCTTACTGTATATGTTTTTCCTCCACCTAGAGATCCATTTCTATTTTTTATCAAACTCACTGTAACAAAACTGCCTACTAATAAAATCAATATAATTCCAATAGCTAATTTTTTCATGCGTTCCCTCCAAATGCACTCATGAAATATTCACCAATTTTAACCATACCTGCAGCTATTAACATTCCAATTATGTATATAGCTGTAATAATTGAGTACACTTTTGTTTTACTAACCTTACTAACTACCAGCACACCTATGGCAATCACCACATAATGCCATATAGAAAATATTTCAATTTGCCTAAATATAGTATAAATGAAACTATCAACAGAATCTTTAGAAAACAATATAGCTAAGCTTGTCATTGAAACTTCCGGATTATAGCTTCCTATTATATAAGATATAATTGTTGTAAGTATTGATGAAATTACCATTATAACATATGCATATCCTGTTACTGATAGATATTGCTTATACCTACCCTGTCCGCCAAATATCTTAATTATTCCAAATAATATTAAAGTACCTAATAACCATCCTCCAATACTAAAAATTGGTCCTCCTACCATTCCTCCTATCAGACTAGTATTTGCTTGTTTTTCCAACATTTCCGCAGTAGCCTCTATATTCATTTTTGTAAATGTCTGAAGATTCATTTCTTTTATATACTCTTTATATCCTTGAAGATTTAATAAGAGTAAAATAGCCGGAGTAAGTGCTATCATTATTATAGGAAATAAAACTCTTGGTTTATTTGATAAATTCTTCATGGTATCCTCTGGTGATACTATTACACCTAAAACTCTTTGAAAAAAATTCATTTCTTTAACTACTTCAATTTCATTATTTAAGTCATCTTGATTATAGACATTTATATCTTGCATAATATAAGCCCCCTTGTTTATTATTATTTATTTTTTACTTCTTTAGACAACAATATTTCTCTGGCATCTAACGGGTCATTTACTAATTCGTCCATAATTAACATTCCATCTTTAAAAGTAATAATTCTTTTTGTGTGTTCAGCAATATCCATTTCATGTGTAACTAATATAACAGTAACACCCTCCTTATTTAAATCCTGGAACACTGCCATTATCTCCTCTCCTGATTTACTATCTAAATTACCTGTTGGTTCATCAGCAAGTAAAATAGATGGCTTATTGACTAATGCTCTTGCGATTGCAACACGTTGTTTTTGTCCTCCGGACATTTCATTTGGCTTGTGATCCTTTCTTTCAAGAAGTGCTACTTTTTGAAGAGCTTCTTTTGCTCTTTCTCTCCGTTCTTTTGCGGGTACTCTGGCATAAATCATTGGAAGCTCTACATTACCAAGAGCAGTCATTCTGGGTAATAAATTAAATGATTGAAAAACAAATCCTATTTTTAAATTTCTGACTTTAGCAAGCTCTTTTTCATCAAGACTTGAAATATTCTCTCCATCTAATCCATATGAACCAGAGGTTGGTCTGTCAAGGCATCCGATTATATTCATTAATGTAGATTTTCCTGAACCAGATGGACCCATAATTGAAACAAACTCGCCTTTTTTAATGGATAAATTCGCGTTCTTTAATGCCTCAACCTGTATACTTCCATTCTTATAAATTTTACCTATTTCATTCATTTTAATAATCATCTAGTTATATACCTCATAATTATTCTTTTATACATTATATCATATCTTTAATTATATACGTTATTATTATAACAAAGTCTTATATTATTTCCATTTTTTATTTTTATAACTTTAGGCGTTGTAAAAGAATTCTGCACATCTATTTTGTATACCATTGACATTACTGTCTATAAGAATTAAAATAAACTTGTACGTACAACTTACTTTCTTTAAGGTGAAATAAGGATGTGATATTAGATGGAATTTATATCTGATTTATTAGAAAAAGAAATTCATTGCGAATGTGGAAAGAAACACTTCGTCCCTATTAAAAAAGTCATTATTACCAGAAATGCTTTAATTGGAATTAAAGATATTCTTGCTGATTTGGAACATTATAATAATTTTTATTTAGTTGCAGATAAAAATACTTATAAAATTGCAGGTAAAAATATTGAAAATATATTAATAAAGAGCAGTTCTACTCTTTATACTAAAGTTTTTAATGATGATGATTTAATAGCAAGTGAAGAAAATGTAACTGAAATTATCAAAGAGGCAAATTCGAATATATCCTGCATAATAGCTGTAGGTTCAGGTACTATAAATGATCTATGCCGATATGCCTCATATAAGCTAGGTATTCCTTACATAATTATTGCTACTGCTCCTTCTATGGATGGGTTTGCTTCATCAGTATCTCCACTTATTATGGGTGGCTTTAAGAGAACCTATACTGCTGTCCCTGCAGAGGCAATTATTGGTGATCTGGATATTTTGAAAGCAGCGCCTATAAATATGATAGCTGCTGGCTTTGGAGATTTAATAGGTAAATATATAAGTCTTAGTGATTGGAAACTTGGAAGATCCATCTGTGGTGAATACTATTGCAATTATGTTGCTTCATTAGTTCAGAAATCTGTTGAAATATGTACTAGTAATATTGATGGCTTGAAAAATAGAGATGAAAAAAGTATTAAAGACCTAATGTCAGGGCTAGTATTGTCCGGTATTGGAATGCTTATGGTTAATAATTCTAGACCTGCATCTGGATCAGAGCATCACCTGTCACATTTTTGGGAGATGAACTTTCTAATACAAGGTAGAAAGCAAATTCTTCATGGAGAAAAAGTAGGAGTAGCCAGCATATTTATGGCTAAACTGTACAATGCTTTAAGTAAATTCAATAACGAAGATATTATGGACCATCTATCAAATATAAAGGCTCCTTCTAGAGAAGCAGTAAACGAAAAAATTAGTCTTGTCTATCAAGAACTTGCTGAAGAAGTAATTAAAGAAAATAATAGCTTTCAAGAGCTTAGCATTCCCAATGAAGCAATTATTAAGCACTGGAATGAAATCTATGA
>CAYYEC010000379.1:0-4351 GCA_964470745.1 uncultured Eubacteriales bacterium
GACTTACTAAATCCATAAATCAATCAAATTCCTTATTTACAAATTTAGCTGCTTCTACAAATGAAATAATAGAGCAGGTTCAATCAGTTAATGTTCAAACACAGAATATTGCTGCGGGAATGGAGGAAACAGCTGCATCTACAGAAAATATGACCAATATAGTAGATGAAATTGAAACAGCAGTAGAATCTATTTCCCAAAAGGCACAGTCAGGTGCTGTTAATGCATCTGAAATCAATGATAGAGCAAACAGGACCAAGGATGAAGCTGTTTCATTTCAGAAAAAAGCTGAATTAAAATATATGGAAACAGAAAAGAATCTTGGTGAAGCTATTGAACAGACAAATGATGTAGCTAAAATCAGCATTTTGTCTGATGCCATACTTAATATTACCTCCCAAACAAACCTACTTGCTTTAAACGCCGCAATTGAAGCTGCCAGAGCCGGAGAAGCAGGAAAAGGATTTGCAGTTGTAGCAGATGAAATAAGACAACTGGCAGAACAGTCAAAGTCAACAGTAGTACAAATACAAGATGTAACAAAAACAATTACTTCCTCTGTAAGTAATTTATCAGAAAATTCAAAAACAATTCTTAATTTCATTAAGGAGATATTATCAGATTACAAAACCTTTGCAGATACAAGTGAACAATATAGTAAAGATGCACTCTTTTATAATGATGTATCTACGGATTTGAGTTCAACTACACAGCAGTTGTTTGCATCCATACAAACAGTTGCGAATTCAGTCAGTGAAATTTCTGAATCAAGTAATGAAAGTTCTGTAGGGTCAGACGAAATAGCACAGAAAATGGCTGTTATTACACAGAACGTGAATGAAATAAGTGAAAAAATGAAAGATTTTAATAAATCCATGGGAGGACTCTCCGAATTGATTAAATACTACAAAGTATAAATAGAACAAAATAAAAAGACCATAATCAAAAGGTCTTTTTATTTTGCTCTATTTATTTACTAAAATAACCAACTATTCCTTCTTTTATAGCCTGTGCAAGCTTACTTTGATATTCCTCAGATGCCAGATTCTTTTCTTCCTCTTCGTTAGATAAAAAACCGCATTCAACAATGGAAGTAGTTGTTTTATAATTTTTTAATATTATAATAGGATCTTTTTTTACAAGTGCCGCCCTCTGATTATTTGGGTTAACTATTTCCTTAAGAGAGTTTTGCAAGCTCATTGCGAGTTTTTGACTATCAGGCGAATTTGGTGGGAAAAAGGTCTGAGCACCAAAATACTGAGTCTGAGGAAATTTATTAAGATGTATACTCACAACGATATCTGCCCCGTCCTCATCCATCATTTTTTTCCTTCTTAATAAGTCCTGTTTTCTTTTTTGAACTATATTACTTGTTCCCTCCTGATAAACAAGCTTATCTTCCTCACGAGTCATAATGACTTTATAATTTTCATTTAACAATAAATCTCTCACTTTTAATGCAATATTCAAGTTAACATCCTTCTCTTTTAGACCTGAGTAATCACTGACAGCACCAGGATCCTCTCCTCCATGTCCCGGGTCTAAAATCACAGCCTTTTGTATTGTATTTTCAACAGCTACAGGAGCAGCATCATTAACTCCTATATTTAAACTATATACAGTAATAGAAAGTAAGAATATTAAAACTATTAAGAAAATATTATTTTTCCTGACTACAAAAATCATATATAACCCCGTCCCTCTATATCAATATATAATAAGATATTCATATAAGGGTTGGACATATTACAAAAATTATAACAATTTTTCAGGTAAGAGGTTATGGGCTATAGGCAATTGGAAAAGCATTATGCACTTAACTCCCCTTGCCTATCACCACTTACTCGTGGTAACACATATCATTCATATTTCCACCAAGCTTTATGACAGCTGACTTTATTTCATAAAATAAATCCTTATCAATTGTGCTAATGTTTTTTTCAACGTAACCTCTTAGCGCTGGAATAGCTCTTGGATCTCCATATTCACCTAAACATATTGCACCATATATTTTGTTTTCCATTTTAACAAATGTACCTTTTAAGCATTTAAATATAGTATCACTTCTATTTTGAACTCCTATCCTGGCTAAAGCCAATAACAAATATTCATGCGGATCATTTATTTTATCAGATGTATTCAGGCATTCAATAATTGGGTATATGGCCTCAGTACCAATTTTATCCAAAGTATTCCATATGCTTTCCTTTATAATCTCTGGTTTATTCTCACATCTAAGTATCAGTTGAATTAAAGGTTTTATACCTTCGGTAGTTTTCCATTCTCCTAAGGTCTTCATTGCCATTACAGGTATTAAATAATTTTCAGTATCTATTAAATTTTCATCAGTTGCAAGTCTAATAAGTATTTCTTCTACCTTACTCCCAAAGCTTTTTAACTTATTCAAAAAACCCTGTGGCAAATTTTCATCACAAATCAATGCACCTTGCTTAAAAATATCAACTAGTTCATTTAGATCTTCTTTGTCTTCAAAATATTGTTTCGGGGTTATATTACCTAGCTCATTGATTGGCGTCCTATACCAAATCTCTTCAAATTCCTTTAACCTATAAGTTATTTCCCCCAAATTATTCTCAACTTCTTTTGCACTTAGATTATTTAACTGCTCTTCAATAAGCTTTTCAAAAGATTCTGACATAAATGTATTAAATGAATTAAATACTGGTTCTGCCTTATCCAAAGCTATGTTCCCCCTAATAGTTGAATTATAAAACTACTGTGTTTTTTTCTTTGATAACCCTTTAGTAAAAGCTATTAAGCTAAACTTATGATACCCGGATAGATATCCCAACATTGCTATAACAGGTACAGCTGCTGAAGCAATAATATATGCTATAACAGAGTTATTTCCAATATTTAAAATCCAATAAAGTGGACCAAGTAAAGTCTTTAAAACTAGTTCCTTCACTCTCTCAGCTATTGGAGATTGAAAACTGATAAACGGATAAATAACCTGCAGCAATATAAATGGAACAAAGCCAATCATACCATAAATAAATCCCTTTAAAGGATGAGGATTCAAATCATATTGAGGTCTAACCTCTTTTCTCCCTATATTATTTAAATCAGAATATATAATTCCAAACATTAGTAAAAAAATAACAAATGAATATATGGTCACCCATTTGCCAAAATTTTCTTTTGAAAAACTTATAACCGTATAAAGAAATAATACAAATACCACCAGTGAAATCACATATCCCCAAAATACTTTCAAAGAATTTTTTAATATATTTTTCATTGTTCAACCCCTTACTTTAATTGTTTCTATTATCCTTAACATAATTACTACCATCAAAACTTTTTGCTTTTTTCTTTAATTCAGCAGCTATTTCAGCTATTTGAATATGACTATACAGCCTTCTTTTCTCATTTGAAAGGAGAGCTAAAGATATGGACATTATTGGAAACTTCATAATTCTGCTTCTTCTATCTTTTGCAACAATATATCCTTGTTCTTTATCTCTTTCAGAATATAAGCTTAGGATTTTTTTATCAAAGTCATTGATAATTCCCTGACATATTACTTTCCCTTTCTCTGGAGTTGTAATAATTACAAAATCATCTCCACCAACATGTCCAACAAAATCATTAGCTGATTGAAATACATATACATTATCACTGATTATGTCTGCTGTCAATTTTATTGCTCTATCTCCACTTGCAAAACCGTATACATCATTATATGCCTTAAAATTATCCAAATCAGCATAAATAATAGAAAACAATGAGTTTGTGGCAAGTCTTTGATTTATTTCTGATTGTATTTCTAAATTACCATGTAGACCTGTGAGCGGATTTGCACATCTATTTCTATCAATCCTCTTTAGAGTATTTCTTACTCTACTCAAAAGCTCTCTACTATTAAATGGCTTAGTAATGTAATCATCAGCACCTAACTCAAGACCTTCCAATTTATCATCTTCATTGTCTTGGGCCGTAAGCATAATTATAGGCATAAGATTATTGCTTTCATCTTCTCTTAACATCTTGCAAACCTCAAAACCACTTATTCCAGGCATCACAATATCAAGTAACACAAGATCTGGTTTCTCTTTTCTAACCTTGTAAATACCTTCTTGTCCTGTATTAGCTACAACAACCTCATAATCTGCTTTAACTAAAATATCAGAAATCACTTTTATCATTAGTTCAGTATCATCAATAATTAATATCTTTTTTTTGAACATTTTTTCTCCTAAAATTAGCGCCCAAAAACATTTGAGGCATCTAAAAAATATCTTTAATTGAACGTTTAAATTGGTTGATATATATTAACGCACAAAAGATTTTGCATTCTATATTTGTGCGCTTATATTACCTCAAGCTC